>JASHPP010000051.1 GCA_030038035.1 Trebonia sp. | reverse complement strand
CGGGGGCGGCCGCGGGCTACCGGGCAGCGCCGGCACCGGACTGGGGAGCCCCACCGCTCGACTGGGCAGTCCCGGCGGCCGACCGGGCCGCGCCGGCGGCCGACCGGGTCACGCCGGCGGCCGACCGGGTCACGCCGGCGGCCGACGAGGCAGCCCAGGCATTCGACTGGGGAGACCCGATACCCGCACCCGAGACCAGGCCGGCATTGGCACAGCCCGCGGGCCCGGCATGGGACAGCACGCTCGCGGACCCGTGGCGGGAGGCCACCGAAGTGACGTCCAACGGGACCGGCGATTCCGCCGACTCCGGCGGCTCCGGCGGGTTCGGCGGCTTCGGCGGCGAGTCGCAGGGCGACGGCCGCGACGGCCCCGGGGGCGCCGACGGCCGCGCGGGGCCCGGGGGCCGCGGGCGCACGGGGCGCCACGGGCTGCCAAGCTCCCTAGCGCGCGGCCGCGACCGCCACCGGGAGCACTGGCTCGTCATCGCGGTGCTGCTGCTGCTGGTCTGCGCCGGCGGGGGCGCCTATGCCGCCCTGTCGCATACCCCGACAGGCAAGGCGAAGGCCACCGGGCCGATGTCGTCCGCCATGGCGGCGCAATCGCCGGCGCCGCACCACGTCAGCGCGCTGCAGCAGGTGCTGACGGCCGCGAACGCCAGCCTGGTCGCCAAGGGCAAGCTGCCGCCGTCACGCTGCAGGCAGCAGCGGACGACGATGGTCATCTGCACG
Source organism: Trebonia sp. (assembly GCA_030038035.1). The sequence continues at coordinate 10,765 of JASHPP010000051.1, read as the reverse complement.
TCGCCGTCGCCAGGGATCGCCAGCGCGACGTTCACCACTTACCCCACCCTCACCGCCCTCTACGCGGCCTACGAAGCCGAGGTCCGCTCGCTGAACGCTGGCCAGTACCGGCAGAACGTCCAGAACTGCGGCCTGTCCGCGCCCAGCCCCTACGGCGAGATCGCGTGGAACCACCAGGAGCAGCACCTGAGCATTTACACGGTCAGCGAGATGATCGCGGGCAAGGTGTCCGTCGAGCGGGCCATGGGCCGGGTGGCCTGCATGCTGACGGCCAGCCACACCGAAGACATCGTGTGGACCACGGACTACGGCAAGCTGCTTGGCGTCGTGATCGGATCCGGATCGCACACGAGCGTGTGGTCGTGGTGGGCCGCCGTCCACCACAACATCATCTTCCCCGGCACGCCGATGGACATGGGCAGCGACAAGTCCCCGCTGATGGCCGGAGCCCCCATGCCGACGGCGTCGGCCAGCGGCTCGCCGTCGATGTCCCCGTCGGCCATGCCATCCTCGTCGGCCGTGCCGTCCTCAGCCATGTCCCCGTCGCCGTCGATGTCCGCGTCACCATAGCCCGCGCGCGGCGCCGGTAACTCCGGCCGGTACTCCTGCGCGGTCGCGGCGAGCTGCTCGGCGAGTTCGTCCGCCTCCAGGCGGCCCTCGATGCGCCGCAGGTCGTCGATCCGCGCCCGCGTCTCCACCCGGCGCGGGGTGAGCAGCGTGCAGCAGTCCTGGTCGGGCAGCTCGGAGATGGCCAGCGTGCGGATGCGCCGCGCCTCGGCCATGATCTCCGTCTTGTCCCAGCCGAGCAGCGGCCGCAGGATCGGCAGGCTGACGGCATCGTCGAGCGCGGTGATGTTCGGCAGCGTCTGGCTGGAGACCTGCCCGAGGGAGTCGCCGGTGACCAGCGCGCCGCCGCCGACGCGGCGGGCCAGCACCGCCGCGGTCTTGAGCATCAGCCGCCGCTGCGCCACCACCTGCAGCCGGTCGGCGCCCGAGGTGGCGAGGGCCTGCTGCGCCTTCCCGAACGGCACCACGAACAGCCGCGAGCCGCCCTGGAACCTGTCGAGCCCGCGGACCAGCGCGTAGGCCTTGTAGATCGATTCGGGGCCGGTCAGCGGCATCCCGGAAAAGTGCAGGAAGTAGCAGCGCAGCCCGCGGCGCATCATCCGGTAGGCGGCCACGGGCGAGTCGATCCCCCCGGACATCAGCGCGACCGCCCGGCCGCTCATCCCCACCGGCAGCCCGCCCTGACCCGGCAGCCCGCCGGTGAACACGAACACCTCGCTCTGGTCGACCTCGACGAAGACCTCGGTGTCCGGGTGCTTCAGGTTGACGGGCAGCCCGTGCGCCGCCTGGACCTGCGCGCCGATGAGCACGGCGAGCTCGGAGGAGGTGAGCGGGAACCGCTTGTCCCTGCGCCGGGCGCGCACCGCGAACGGGCCTGTCGTCCCCGCGGTCAGCCAGACGGCGGCGGCCGCCGCCGCCTCAGGGGTCTTCGGCGTCCGCAGCACCCGGCAGACCCGCACGATCCCCGGCACGTCGGCGACCCGCCCGGCGACCTGATCGACAGCCCGGGCGTGCTCCGCCGGCGTGCGCTCCTGGCGGGGCACCCGGAGCATCACCACTCCCTCACGCTGCACGAGGTCCACCGGCACCCCGGTGTCCCGCACCGCCGCGCGGATGTTGCCCTGCAGCAGCCGCTCGAACTGCTGCCTGTTGCGCCCCTTGAGCACGATTTCGCCGAGTTTCAGCAGCACGCACGGCTCGCCGACGGCCTGCTCAGCCGTCCCGGGTGCCGCGACGGGATCGGTAACGGACATCCTTCAAGTCTGCCAGCTTCGGCGGCCCGCGACGCCTCCCACCGCCCCGGGCTCTCCCCCGCACGTCACAATAAATTCAGTTATCCCGAACTATCCCGAACGAACAGTGCCTCCTCCCCCCGGCAAAGCTTGCTCCGTCCCGCCGGAGGGACATAGCGTGAGCCCGTGAACGCCGACGAACGCCAGGAGATCGCCGCCTCCGTGGCGGCGCATGCCGAGCTTGGCCCCAAGTACGAGACCGCGGTGGCCGAGGGCCTTGTCGAGCGCATCGGCGAAGAGATCGACAGGCGCGTGGACGCCCGGCTGCGCAGCCTGGGGCAGCAGCAGACCGCGCCGCGGCAGCCCCACGTGTCGCCCGGCCAGCAGATCGTCCCGCCCGGATACCAGGGCCAGCAGGCGGTGCCGGGGCGCGCCGAGGCCGAGCCGGCGGCGGCGAAGGCGCCCGCGCCCGCGGTTCCCCACCGCGGCAGCGGGGTCACCGGGATGTTCCTCGGCCTCGGGTCGATGGGGCTCGGCGTCGGCGCCACCGCGGTCGTGCTGACCCACGTGGTGAGCCCCGCGGCGGAGGTCCTCATGGTCTTGCTGATCTGGCTCGCGATCATGGCCATCAACATCGCCCATGCGCAGCGCCGCTGAGAGCATGCCGTGTTCGAACGGTTCACCGCCCGCTCCCGCCGCGCCATCGTCCTGGCGCAGGAAGAGGCCAGGCTGCTCAACCACAACTACATCGGGACCGAGCACCTGCTGCTCGGCCTGCTCGCCGACTCAGCAGGCGACGCGGCGCGCACGCTTGAGTCGCTGGGCATCACCCTGGACGCCGCGCGGGAGCAGGTCCGGCAGCTGATCGGCGAGGGCAGCGAGCCGCAGCAGGGGCAGATCTCGTTCACGCCGCGCGCCAAGAAAGTCCTCGAGCTGTCGCTGCGGGAGGCGCTGACCCTGCGCAGCCAGTCCATCGCAAGCGTGCACCTGCTGCTCGGGCTCACCGCCGAGGGCGAGGGGGTCGGCGCGCAGGTACTCGAGCGGCTCGGCGCCCCGCTCGCGACCGTCAGGGGACGGGCGACAGAAGTGGCCGCGAGCGCGACCGGGGCCGAATACGACCCGGCGCCCGGCGAGGCTGGCGTGCAGCGGCACGCGCGCGTCCGGGTCGAGGGGTTCGGCCAGCTGCAGCAACTGCTCATCTCGATCGACCGCCGGCTGGCCGCGATCGAGCGGCACCTCGGCATCGCGGCGGACCCGGCCGAGCCTGACACCGAGCCAGGGGAGCCATCCGGCGCCGCCGAGTAGGCAGGCCCGGCCGCCGGGAAAATGTATTGCCTGGTCGCCCTCGTGCCGCGTACGCTGGAGCGCTCCCCCGATCGGACAAGAACGGACATCGTCATGCTGTGGCGCGCGCCTGGCCGCCGGTTCCAAGTGCTCGCCATCCGCGACTTCCGGCTGTTGCTTGCCGACCGGCTGCTCGCCCCCGCGTCGGTGGGGTTCTCCATGGTCGGCGTCTCGTTCGCGGTGCTGAACATCACCGGCTCGGCCGCGGACCTGTCCTACGTGCTGGCGGCGCAGATCGCGCCGATGCTGGTGTTCTCTCTGGTCGGGGGCGTAGCCGCGGACCGCTTCCCGCCGCAGCGGGTGATCATCGCCGCGAACCTCGCGATCGTCGCGGGCGAGGGCACGTTCGGCCTGCTCGTCCTGACGGGCAGGCCGCCGCTGTGGGCGATGATCGCGCTTGAGGCGCTCAACGGCACCGGCAGCGCCGTCTTCTACCCCGCCTCGCAGGCGCTGCTGCCCCGACTGGTGCCGGACGCGCTGCTGCAGGAGGCGAGCTCGATCAGCAGGCTGGCGATGAACTCGGGCCAGATGACAGGCGCGGCGGCCGGCGGCCTGCTGGTGGCGGCGGCAGGGCCCGGCTGGGCGCTCACGCTGTGCGGCATCGGCATGACAGGCACGGTGCCGCTGATGCTGGCGATCAAGGGGACCCGGGCCGGCCCCGCCGACAGCGGCCCTGGCATGCTCACCGCGCTGCGCGAGGGGTGGACAGAATTCCGCTCGCACACGTGGCTGTGGGTCATCGTCGTCCAGTTCTGCCTGATCATGATGGCCTGGTGCGCCGCCTTCCAGGTGCTCGGGCCGGTGGTGGCCAGGGCGCATCTCGGCGGCCCGGCCGCCTGGGGCGCGATCACCGCGGCCGACTCGTGCGGGCTGATCGCCGGCGGCGTGGTCTCGCTGCGGTTTACCCCGCGCAGGCCGATGCTGTTCGTCGTGCTCACCGGGGGCGCCGTCGCGATCTCGCCGCTGTCGCTGGGGTTCGTGCTGCCGCTGGCCATGGTCTGCCTGGCCTCGTTCTGCCTCGGCGTGCTCGTCGAGATGATGATGGTGCAGTGGGTCGTGGCGATGACCAGGGCGATCCCGCCGGGCATGCTGGCTCGGGTGTCGTCTTACGACGCGCTCGGCTCGATGATGGCGATGCCCGTGGGCGCGCTGATCGCCGGCCCGGTCGCGGCCGCCATCGGCGTATCGTCCGCGCAGTTCGCGGCGGCGGGGGTGATCGTCGTGGTCTCGGCGCTCGCCCTCATCCCCCGCGACGTCCGCACGATCCGCAGTGACCAGCTAGGCGCGGCGGGGGCCGCCCCAGGTGACGCGACCGCGGTCGCGATCCCCGAGCCGACTTACCTGAGTTGGCTCAATTTAGCCTTCTCGCCGGGCGGGGCGGTCGCGCTGCCCGGCGAATTTGGCGCGGGGTTCGGGTTGCCGACTGGTGCGGTCCGCTGCTGCTGTGTGGCGTTGCTGGCCCGGGGGTGCGTCACCACTCCCCTGCCCCGCCGTCTACATCCGGTACGAGATGACTAGTCTGCGTGAGAGAGCTGTGAGAGGAAGGGGGCGACCGGAGCCCATACGCGGCGAGTCCGGGCGGCAGTCCCATCCTCGAACCCAACCTTTGTTCTGTAGCCTTTCCGCATCTGCAGGCCGGATTCTTTCAGATCTGTTCGTGAAGCGGGGCGGAAAGCGCTCACGGCGTCCTTATCGTCGTCAGGACGGTATCCGCATTGCGCATGGAGCAGTTGTGCGTCTTCGTTGCTTTACCGTTGCCTCCACGCTAGACCGTGGGGAGTAGCCGCTTGATCGCCTTTCTGAAACAGACACCGGCCCCGCCTGCCGCAGCAATGCAGACACCAGCGATTACAGCCCCGCGGACGTCGCCCATTGACCAAGTACCGAAAGCGATGACGGCAACAATCACCCCCCCGGCTAGCAGGATCGCCAAGGCCAGCCAGAACAGAAAAGCTCCTACCCGGACTCGATTATCGCTCAGAGGAAGCGACGCGAAAATTTGGTGACCCTCGAAAGACACGGTGGAAACCGATGAGGCGGGATCAGCTTCGGGGACGGCGACTACAGGCACCGCGGGGCTCGACAGCTCAGACGGTGCTAGAGGCGCCGGTTCAGGCACTGGACTCGGCACCTGGCGCGGCTGACTCGGTGGTTTCTGTTTCGGACTCATCGGGGACCTGACCGGCAGGGTCGATCTTGTCGGTGTCACTGAGGGCGATGTGCCTACCGTCCTCAGTGAGTGTAAGTACCTTGTCACGACGGCTAGTGATGGCAGTCATGACGATCTTGACCACTGCCCGCAGGCGATCCCAGCGGCTAGGCATACGAGCGATCAAGGCACCGGGTGGAACTTGCTCCCGCATGGCTGAACCTTCCCCCTTCTCGCCGTGCTAAGCCTAGCGCTCGCGTAGCGGTCCGAAAACCCTTGATCTAGATCGACAACGCATGGAGCCGCTACCCCGGATGGCGAGGCGACGCCGATTACGGAGTCAACTCGGCAACGCGGAGCTAGCGCAAGGTGACCGGCTAATTAGAAGTTGGTTTGACGCAACAAGTCAACCCGCACAAGCGCTGGGTGGAGGCCTGATTTGCGGTCAGCTGGGTCTAGCCCCTGCCACGACAGCACGGAAGATCTCGTTACGATGCGCCTTACGTAGTGCGCACTTTCCCGTCCGCTCGTCGGCACAATGCCAGGTCAACGCTTCAAAGACCTACTGGACGCCAAAACGTGGCCCAAGTCGGGTCATCCCCCGCGACGTCCGCACGATCCGCGGCGACCAACTCGGCTTAGCGGGCCCAGGTGACGCGACCGCGGTCGCGATCCCTGAGCCGGCTTACGCGGCCGACGCCGCACGGGATGGCTACCGACGGGCGTCCAGGAACGCGGAGATGACCTTCCCCTGGCCAAATCCGTAGTCAAGGGCGGCAAGCTCGTCCCGGTTGAACCAGTCGAACTGGCGTGCTTCCTTGCCGTCCGCCTTCGCTTCGCCGCGACACCGCCCCGAGTAGGTCACCGAAACAGCATGCTTGCGCGGATCGTAAAATTCCCCTATTGCCGGGCGCGAGAAGTACTCGATCACCCGGAAGATCTCCAATGATTCTGGGTCAACGACCATACCGGATCCGAGTGTCGCATCCAAATGCCGAACGACTGCGGTGGTAAGTGGCTCATCGCGCAATACACGGCCGCCAATCAGGCACCAGCCGACCTGGCCATCGTAGGTGGCCCGCTCGATCAGCCCTATCCTGGAGTCATCCCAATCCGAGATAGGAATCAGATCGACACACAAGATAGGGACACGCCGGACAATGAGCTCATATTCGTCGGGCGGTATCCAGTTCTCGCCAGCACCGATTACGTCATCGGACAACGGTTTACCTCGTTCCTTTAGCCCGGCGAGGCAAGGGACGCGTCGCCTTCTGCGCTAGCAGTAGCGAGGCGGCGGCCGCCTGGACTATCTCTTGCGTGCCGATGTTGCCGACCTGGGACAGCTGCCACTGCTCAGGCGGAACCCCTTCCGTGTATTCCCAGTTTAGTGTCTCGTCACCAGTGAACTCCACCTCCACCATGCCACAGATCTCCGGGCGGAGATTCAGCAGGTCGAAAGCAATGCCGGTGAGCTGTATCGGAGCGATTTCGCGCACCCGCTCGGCCCACAGCTGATCAACCTTACGCTGCCAGTCCGGAATCCGGAGAATCTCGAGCTTAGTGTCGTCGAACCATTCTTCCAGATATTCGCAGCGCATAATCGAACGGAGGTAGGAGCTGAGCGCAGTTCGTTGCGGGTGACTCCGCTGGAGACGATGAGTCCCGTGTGTATTGCAGTTACCGGCGGGAATGATGTGAAGCACATTTGGGTACGTGCCAACTCTGTTGGATCGCTCGCCGAGGTAGATATGCTGCCTTCCGCTGGAGTTGCGCGTGACAGTAACAAGCGTGACCCCCATTCCCGCGGCCCGGTTGTACGGCTTGAGGAACAGGTCGGCGGGCGATCCGGCAAGCCGATGGGTAATCCGTCGCCATGGCAGGCATTTCAGCATGGTGCTGGCGCGCATGGGGCCGCTGCGCTGGCTCAGGAACGAGAACAAGGCGAACTCGTTGACAAGGGCCTCACACGTCCTGGCGATAAGCCCGTAACTGGTCACCCCCACGTCCAGCCGCAGCGATTGATGGCGATCATCCCCCCCTACACGAATCTCTGCAAGGCAGTAGTTATCACCCTCTTCGTCTCCCATGCCGCCTTGGTTATTGATTTCGCGCCATTTCCTGATAAGCCGCTGCCGGTTGGCGGTGCGTCGCGCGGAGCGGCGCGTATCCGGCTGATCGGGACGCACAGCGGAAAGCACGCTATCGAGATCTGCGAGCCCCACGGTGCGGAGAATCACGGCCGCGTACTCGGTTGCCGCGCGGCCCGCCGCCGAGGTCGGGATGTTGACGAACTCCATTCTGGCAGGCACGCTCCAGTCGGCGAGCCGCGCGTTGGCCGAGTCGATTGCCGGCAGGTAGATTTCGCGCAGTCGCGGGTAGCCGTCCGCGACACGCATGCCACGCCGCATATCTTCGAAGAGCCTGCGGGTTCCGTCCTCTGTGGATGCCGCTGAGCGCATGATGGCGCTCAGGCTGCCGAGATACCGGATCGCTGGCCAGCAAAAAACGACAATGAGAAACCCGAGTATCGCACCGTAAATCCGGAGGCGCTCGAAGGGGATTGTCACTGCGAAGAATGTGACCGGGACGACGATGCCTAGTATTCCGAGAACATCGCTGTATGGCCGCATCAGGCGGACCTGGAGGCCGTAACGTGCCGCCTGCAAGCGGTAGCGCACGAGCGTTTTCCTGTCTCGCCACCATGCCGAGTCGCCCGCAGGGGACCTCATGCCACTAGAGCCTACGATTGGGGTGGCCAGATTGTCAGCGTGCCGACGGTAATGCCCTGCAGATTCTCAACGGTGCGGGAAAGGCTGCGCGATCGGGGCGATGCAGGCCGCGAACCCAGCGAGATGGCCGGACGGGCCGTGGAGGCGGCGGAGGGGGTGGGGGTATGCGGTGGCATATGCCCCTTTCGTCCCGATATTCCCGGACCTGACGGGGCGCCCGGCGGCCCCGGTTTCCATGATCATGGGTCATTGGTGGTCGTATAGGACACCATTGACCCACGATCATGAAAGCTGACCCTGCTACATACCGGGAGGGGGTATATGAGGAAGATGAGAACCCTGGCTGTTGAAGCTCTGTAGTCTGCCCGAACGTGCGGCGGCTGGCGTGCCTGGAATGTCGGACCCCCGGCGTAGCGTGAGCGCATGAACCTTCCCAAGCGTCATTCCGGCGGGCGGCACGACCGAGCGTGCCCCGACTGCGCAAAGGAGGCACCAGGGGCGCCGGGGGCGCCAGGCCAGGATCGCGACCCGGACCACCTCGCCTACATGGGCTGGATCACCGCGAAGGTCGGCGAGGACGGCTGGGCCGTCTCTGGTGTCCACGGCGACAGGCGGGGGCCGCCGTGGGCCTACAGCGTGGGGATGTGGCTCACCTGTCAGTCCGCGGAACTGGTCATCTGCGGCATCCCGGTGCAAAACGCCGCCGACATCATCAACGCGATCGGCGGCCGGGTCGCCGACGGCGAGGAGATCGGCCCCGGCACCGTGCTCAGCGATATCTGCCCGGCGCCGCTCGCGATCCGCCCGGTCGACCTGAGCTGGCGGATGACCAGCATGTTCGCCGTGTCCGATGAGTTCTACGGTTTCGTCAGGCCGCCGTACCTGCAGGTCGTGTGGGCGGACAGGAACGGCCGCTTCCCCTGGGAGGCACGGTTCCAGACCGCCTTCGGCAGGCTGCAGCCGCTCCTGTGGCTCCACCGCGACGACAACCCGCCCGGCCCGTGGACCCGGCTCGGCCAGCTGCGCTAGGTCCGCACGGTCCGCGCCAGCCGCGCTCACACGCTCTTGGCGTAGGAGCGGAAGGTCGTGACGGAGATCGCCACGCAGAGGACGGCCAGGGCGAGCAGGCCGCCGGTGCGGACGGCGACCGCTGACCAGTCGGGGTTGGCCGACAGGACGGAGCGGCCGATCTGGACCTCCCAGTTGAGCGGGTTCCTCGAGGCGATGGCCTGCATCCAGCCGGGCAGGAAGCCCGGCTGCATGAACGCCGAGGACAAGAACATCAGCGGCAGCATGAAGAAGGTGTAGACGCCGATGATCGCTTCGCGGGAGCGGAGCAGCATGCCGACCATGTTGGACAGCGCGCCCCAGAGCACGCCGACGAACACGGCCGCTATCGTCAGCAGGACTATGCCGGGTATCCCGCCGGGATAGCGGGCGCCGCCGGCGTAGCCGAGGACCACGATGATCAGCGTCTGCGCGATCGTGCTGACCGCCTGCTCCAGGACCGTCGCGTTCATGATCGCGAGCCGGCTCGCCGGGGCGACGAGGAACCGGTTGAGCGTGCCGCGGTCGATCTCCTCGATCATCGCCATGCCCGCCCACATGTTGCCCGACATCGCGTTCATCGCGACGACGCCGGGCACGAGGTAGGCCAGGTACGAGCCGGAGTAGGCGAAGCCGGGGATGTCGATGATCTTGTGGAACAGCTCACCGAACAAGAACAGCCAGATCACCGGCTGGATCACGCCGAACGCCAGCACCCAGGGCTGGCGGACAAGCGCGTGCAGCTTCCGCCCGGTCAGGTACCAGGTGTGGGTGAGCACGGTGCCCGGGGCAGTCGCCGGGGACCGTTCGGGATAGTCGATTGTTGTGGTGGCCATCAGCCGGACACCTCCGTCAGCCGGGTGCGGCGGGTCGTGGCGGGGGCTTCTTCCTGGCTCTGCCGGTAGCGGCGGCCGGTGTAGCGCAGGTAGACCTCGTCCAGGGAGGGCCGGGCCACGGTGACCGACACCGCGGGCGTTCCGGCCCCGGCCAGGGCCGCGAGGACGGCGGGGACCGCGGCGGCGCCGTCGTCGCTGCGCGCGGAGACGCCGTGGCCGGCCACCAGGACGTCGCGGACCCCGGGCAGGGTGCTCAGCGCGTCGCTGACGTGCCGCTGGTCGGCGTCCGCCGGCAGCTCCACCTGCACGACGTCGCCCTTGAGCTCGCCCTTGAGCTGTTCGGGCTCGCCCTCGGCGACCACCCGGCCGCGGTCGACGATCGCCAGGCGGCTGGCGAGCCGGTCGGCCTCGTCCAGGTAGTGCGTGGTGAGCAGGACCGTCGTGTCGCCGGTGGCGGCGAGCCTGCCGATCTCCTGCCACATCGCGGTCCGCGCCTGCGGGTCGAGTCCCGTGGTCGGCTCGTCGAGGAACAGCACCGTCGGGCGGTGCATCAGGCCGAGCGCGACGTCCAGGCGGCGCTGCATGCCGCCGGAGTACGTGCGGACGAAGCGCCTGGCGGCGTCCGTGAGCTGGAAGTGCTCGAGCAGCTCGTCGGCCCGGCGCCTGGCGGTCCTCGTGTCGAGGCCGTGCAGGTGGCCCTGCAGGATCAGGTTCTCCCGGCCGGTGGCCATCGGGTCGGCGCCGGAACGCTGCGCGACCACGCCGATCACCGTTCTCGCCCGCCCGGGGCTGGCCAGGACGTCGATGCCCGCGACGCGCGCGGTGCCCTCGTCGGGGGTGGCGAGCGTGGTGAGGATCTTG
>JASHPP010000466.1 GCA_030038035.1 Trebonia sp. | reverse complement strand
GCCCGCCAGGCCCCGGCGGCGGGCGCGACGGGCCCACCCCAGGCCAGGCCGCACAGCTCGCGGACCTGCTGCGCCGGCTGAACGTCACCTTCGAGCCGATCGCCGCCGGCAGCTGCGACCACCGGCACCGCGAGGACCGCTACACCCCCAGCCGCACGCTCAAGCACCTGACCCGGGCCCGCACCGCGACCTGCTCGGCCCCCGGCTGCGGCGCCCAGGCGTACTACTGCGACCTGGACCACACCCGCCCCTACCCGGACGGGCTGACCTGCGAATGCGGACTGGCACCGCTGTGCCGCCGGCACCACCGGTGCAAGCAGGCCCCGGGGTGGAGGCTCGAACAGCCCGAACCAGGCCACATGCGCTGGACCACCCCAGCCGGCCGTGTCTACACCACCACGCCCACCATCTACGACCTGTGACTCGTGAGGATGACGAGTCGCTGCGTCGCCCGGGTCATCGCGACGTAGCGGTCGACCGCTCCCTCGATGCCGCCGCCGAACGCCTCCGGGTCGACGAGGACGACCAGGTCGAACTCCAGCCCCTTCGACAGCTCCGGGGGCAGCGAGTGGACGCGGGGCGTCGCCAGGAAGGCGGGATCGCCGATGACGCAGGCGATCCCCTCGCCATGCGCGGCGAGCCACGTGCCGAGGATCGAGCCCAGCTCCGAAGCGGATCCGCGGACGACGGGGACGCCGGTGCTGCGGATGGACGTCGGCACATTGGCGTCGGGCAGCACGGCCCGGATGACCGGCTCGGCCTCGGCCATGACCTCTTGCGGCGTCCGGTAGTTGATGCTCAGGGAGGCCTGGGCGATCTGGTTGAGCCCGACCCGTTCCAGCCGTTCCTGCCACGACTCCGTGAACCCGTGCCTGGCCTGCGCACGGTCCCCGACGATGGTGAAGCTCCTGGACGGGCAGCGGGACAGCAGCAGCTGCCACTCCGCGTCGGTCAGTTCCTGGGCCTCGTCGACGATCACGTGCGCGAACGGGCCGGCGAGCAGGTCCGGGTCGGTGCTCGGCAGCGCGGCCTCGTCGACCAGGGCGTCGCGGAAGTCCTCGCCGCGCAGCATCGTCACCAGGCCGGCGCCGTACTCGTCGTCGGCCGCCTCGATGAGGTCGTCCACGACCCGGGCCATCCGCTCCCGTTCGGCCGCGACGGCGGCGGAACGCCGACGCCTGCGCTGTGCCGCCGCCGGGTCGCCGAGCCGGTGCCGCGCCGCGTCAAGGAGCGGCAGGTCGGACACCGTCCAGGCCCTGGCGTCCTGGCGCTGCAGCCGCCGAACGTCATCGGCGCTGAGCCACGGGGCGCACTTGCGCAGGTAGGCGGGCACCGACCACAGGTCCGCGACGAGGTCGGTCGCCTCAAGCAGCGGCCACGCCCTGCTGAACGTCGCGCGCAGCTCCTCGTTGCGCCGCAGCGACCTGCGAAGCTGGCCAGCCGGGACGTCACCGTCGTCCTGCTTGCCCGCAAGGAGAGTGAGCAGTTCCTCCCAGACCTGGTAACGCGCCTCGTTGTGCGGGGTACCCGGTTCGGCCGCCTCGAACGCCAGCGCCCAGTCGGAGGCATCCAGCCAGATGTCGGACCAGTGGGTCTCCACCGTCATCCCCGCGGCGGGCGGCTGCTCGTAGAACCCGACGGCAGCGTCGATCGCCTGCACCAGGTCCGCGGACGACTTCAGGCGGGCCACGTCCGGATCGGTCTCGGTCGCCGCCGCGGCGCCCTCAGGGACGAGGTCCCGCAGGGTGCAGGTCTGCACGCCCTCCTCGCCGAGGCTCGGGAGCACGTCGCTGACGTAGGCCAGGTAGGGCTGGTGCGGGCCGATGAACAGCACGCCGCCCCGGCGGTGACCGAGGCGAGGGTCGGCGTACAGGAGGTAGGCGGCGCGGTGCAGGGCCACGACCGTCTTCCCAGTACCAGGGCCGCCGTCGACGACGAGAGCGCCGCGCGATCCCGCGCGGATGATGGCGTCCTGGTCGGCCGCGATCGTGGCGAGCACGTCCCGCATCCGGTCCGACCGGCTGCCGCCCAGGCTGGCGATGAAGGCCGACTGGTCGTCGAGCGCGGCGTGCCCGGCAAGCCCGTCCTGGGTGAACACCTCGTCCCAGTAGTCGCTGACCCGGCCGCGGGTCCAGCGGTACCTGCGGCGGCTCGCCAGGCCCATCGGGTTCGCGTGAGTCGCGCCGAAGAACGGCTCGGCCGCGGCGGAACGCCAGTCGAGCAGCAGCCGGCGGCCCGCGCTGTCCCGCAGGCCAAGCCGCCCGACGTACGCCGGCTCCGGGTTGTCCGCGCCGACCATGCGCCCGAGGCACAGGTCCAGGCCGAAGCGGCGCAGGGCGCGCAGCCGGGCGGTCAGCCGGTGGATCTCCATGTCCCTGTCCAGCGCCTGCTGGCCGATGCCGCCGGGCGCCCTGCGCTCGGCATCCAGGCGGGCGGACAAGGCGGCGATCGTCTGCGACAGGCTCCCCGCGATCGCCGCGAAGTGCTGCTCGTCGCCGCCGATCAGCGCCGGGTCGGCCTTGGCGGCGAGGTGGTCGGGAAGGTCGAACGCGCTGGTCGAAAGGGGGCTCACGCCATCAGCTCCGATCCGCATAATCGCTGGCAACTGACCTCGGCCAGCGATTATGCGGCACGACCCGGGTCTTGCGGCAAGCCCCCCTGTGCGCTATAGGTTGAAAATGGAGGGACCGAACGGGCCCTAGGGAATCGTCCAGGCCCGTTCCGGGGTGACCCGCAGCGCCACGCTGAAATTGTCGTCGAGCCACTGCAGCGAGCGGCCCATGTACTCGACGGCTGGCGCGTACTTGTCGAGCAGGCCGGGATAGCGCGA
>JASHPP010000465.1 GCA_030038035.1 Trebonia sp. | reverse complement strand
CAGCGCCGCGGCGACCGCGGCGAACGGGGCGACCGCGCCGACGATGGCGAGGAACCACGACACCGTCGTGCGGAACGCGCGCCAGCCTCCGGCAAGGCCGCTGACAAGCCCGGGCGGCGGCTTGGGCTTGGCGGGCTTGGCCACTGCCTTCGGGCCGAGGACGGAGATCGTGACCGTGGCGTACGAGGTCTCGTGGTTCAGCGCGTTCTGCTGCGCCAGCATGGCCTCGAGGCTGGACTCCTCGGAGTTGATCTGATCCTGCACGCTGAGCAGGTCCGCGACCGAGCCGGCGTGCTTCAGGAGCGCGCGCAGCTGGTCGATCGCCGCCTCGTCAGAGGCGACCTGGCTGCTGACGTCGGCGACCTCCTGCGTCACGTCCTGCGCCTGCTGCTGCAGGGACAGCTGCGCGCCCAGGCCGCTTGTCAGCTCGCTCAGCGTCGCGGCGTACACCGCCACCGGGATCTTGAGCTGGATGGTCGCGGTCGACTGGGCCGGGTGGCTGGGGTTGGTCGTCGCGTTCTCTGACGAGACGTACCCGCCGGCGCTGGTCACGATCGACGTCGCGCGGGCGATGGCCGCGCTGACGCCGCGGACCCGCACGGTGAGCTGCGCCGTGTAGATGAGCTGCTGACCGGTGGGCACAAGCCGCGCCGAGTCGGACTGCGCCGAGCCGCCGCCGAACCCGGCGGCCGGCAGGTTCGCGTCCGCCGACGGCGCGGCGGACGGGACGGGCGCGGGGGCCCCTGCGGCCGACTCGCTCGATGCCATGCTGCTGCTCGAGCAGCCGGCCAGCGCCGCCATGGCGATCAATAGCCCGGGGACCAAGGCGGCGCGCAACCGGCCGCGGGAGGCTCTGTCGTGCCTGTTTCGCATGCCCCTTTGACGGCACCGTGTCCGGCGCCGGTTGCGCGCTCATATCACGATTGCGAATCGGGGCATGCTTGAAGGCATGGACGGCGATCTGCGCGTGAACAGCTGGCTGGTCATCCCGGCCGGCGAGCTTGACGAGCGCTTCTCCCGCTCCTCCGGCCCCGGCGGCCAGTCGGTCAACACCACGGACAGCCGGGTCGAGCTGTCGTTCGACGTGCGACGGTCGCCGAGCCTGCCCGAATGGGCGCGCGAGCGGGCCATGGAACGGCTGGCCAGCAGGCTGGCGGGCGGCGTCCTCACGGTCGTGGCCTCCCAGGAGCGCAGCCAGCTGCTGAACCGCCAGGCTGCGCGCGAGCGCCTCGCGGCGCTGCTGCGGGACGCGGTCGCCGCGCCACCGCGGCCCCGGATCGCGACGCGGCCGAGCCGCGCCGCCCGGCAGCGCCGCCTGGAAGACAAACGCCGCCGCGCGCAGACCAAGCGCAACCGCCGCTACGACCCCGGCGGCCAATAGCAGCGGCGCTATTCCGCCGGCTCAAGCGTCAGCGAAACCGAGTTGATGCACCACCGCTCGTCGGTCGGCGTGTCATACCCCTCGCCGGTGAACACGTGGCCCAGGTGGGAGTCGCACCGCGCGCACCGGGCCTCCACGCGGACCATCCCGTGCGAGCGGTCCTCGAGCAGCGTCACCGCGTCACCGTCGGAAGGCTCGTAGAACGACGGCCAGCCGCAGTGCGACTCGAACTTCGCAGCAGAACGGAACAGCTCCGCCCCGCACGCCCGGCACCTGTAGACGCCCACCGTCTTGGTGTCGGTGTACTCGCCGGCGAACGGCGCCTCGGTCCCCGCCTGGCGCAGCACGCGGTACTCCTCCGGGCTGAGCAGCTCACGCCACTGCGCATCGGTTCTGGTCACCTTCTCCATACCCCCGAGGTTAATTGATTCGAAGGTGCACCCGTCCAGCAGGGATAATTAGCGCATGGCGACACTGGTAGGCCGCGACGCCGAACTCGCCCGGCTGCAGACCCTGCTCGACCAGGCCGCCGACGGCCACGCGGTCGCCGCCCTGGTCGGCGGCGACGCGGGCGTGGGCAAGTCCCGGCTGGTCGCCGAGGTGATGGCGGTCGCCGCGCGGCAGGGCTGCACGGTGCTGTGCGGTCAGTGCGCGGAGATCGGCGACAGCGTGCCGTACCTGCCGTTCGCGGACGCGATCCGCAGCGCCAGCGCCGCGCCGGAGATCGAGGCCGCGGTGAAGGCCCGCCCGGTGCTGGCGCGGCTGCTGCCGGACGGCGGCGCGAGCGCACAGGCCGAGGCGGACTGGGCCGGCCTGACGCGCCAGCAGATGTTCGGCGCCGTGCTCGGGCTGCTCGCGGAGCTGTCCGCGCAGGCCCCGGTGCTGCTCGTCCTTGAGGACCTGCACTGGGCGGACGCGACCACCCGCGATCTGGTCACGTTCCTGCTGCGCATGCTGCACCGCGAGCGCGTCGCCACGGTCGGCACCTACCGCACCGACGACATGCACCGCCGCCACCCGCTGCGGCCGGTCGTGGCCGACCTGCTCAGGCTCCCGTCGGTGGTGCCGGTGGAGCTCGGGCCGCTGCCACCGGCCGCGCTGGCCGAGCATCTTTCCGCTATCCCGAACGGTCCCGGCCGGCTGTCCGCCGCCACCATCAACCGGATCGTCGCCCGGGCCGAAGGCAACGCATACTACGCCGAGGAACTGCTCACCTCGCTGTCGGGCACGGCGGCCCAGCCGGGTGCTCCCGGCGAGCCCGGGCTCCCGTCTGGTCTTGCCGCGTTGCTGCTGTCCCGGGTGGAGCGCGTGTCAGCCGCCGCCCAACAGGTGCTGCGGGCGGCGGCGGTGGCCGGACGGCGGGCGAGCGATGACCTGGTCCGCGCGGCCTCGCGGCTG
>JASHPP010000464.1 GCA_030038035.1 Trebonia sp. | reverse complement strand
TGCGGCGGGAGCGGATCGACCAGCAGCTGAATGTCGCCAGGCTCGTCCAGCGCCAGTTCCTGCCCAAGTCGCTGCCGGATCTGCCTGGCTGGCAGGTGGCCACCTTTTACCGGCCCGCGCTGCGGGTCGGCGGGGACTTCTACGACTTCATCCCGCTGCCCGGGGGGCGGGTCATGGTGGTCATCGGCGACGTGGCCGACAAGGGACTGCCCGCGGCCCTGGTGATGGCCAGCACGCACGCGCTGCTGCGGGCGGCGGCGCCCCGGCTGATCTGCCCGGGGGCCGTGCTGGGAAAGGTCAATGAGCTGCTGTACGGCGATACTCCTGCGCACATCTTCGTCACGTGCCTGGCCCTCCTCCTCGACCACGCCAGCGGGCAGGTCACCTTCGCCAACGCGGGGCACGACGTGCCGTATGTGCGCACCGCTGACGGCGTGGCCGAACTGCGCGCCAAAGGCATGCCGCTCGGGCTCATGCCCGGGATGAGCTACGAGGAAAAGACCTTCAGGTTCCGGCCCGGCGACCGTGCCCTGCTGCACAGCGACGGGCTGTCAGAAGCGCACGGTCCCGGGCGGGAGATGTTCGGCTTCCACCGGGTCGCCGCGCTCGCCGGCCGCGGCGCCTCGGGCCAGGACCTGCTCGACATGTGCCTGCGGGAGCTCGCCGCGTTCACCGGCCCGGGCTACGAGCAGGAAGACGACATCACGCTGCTGTCGCTGGAGAGAATGCCGCGCGAACCGACGGACCCCCCATCGCCCGCCGGCGGTGCGCGGTGAACCAGGTCGCCCACCCCGCACCGCAGCCGCCCCAGCCGGAGCCCCGCCGGCTCGCCTCTTTCGCGCTCGCGAGCGTGCCCGGCAGTGAGCGGATCGCGCTCGCCCGGGTCGCCGAAAGCGTGTCCGGCCTCGACCTGCCCGGCGGGCGTCTTGACAAGCTGAAGACCGCGGTCGCCGAGGCGACGATGAACGCCATCGAGCACGGCCACGGCAACCGTGCCGACCTCGCCGTGGACATCGAGGTGTCCCTGTGCGGTGCGGAGATCATCGTCGCGATTACCGACCACGGCGGGCACGGCGACGGGGGGTGGCTGGACGGCGGCGGCGAGGTCCCGGATCTGGCCCGCAAGCTCAGCGGCGAGCAAGGGCCGCGGGGCTGGGGACTGTTCCTCATCCGCCACATGGTCGACCGGCTGGACGTGACGACGGACGGAGAGCGCCGCACGGTCCGGCTGACGATGCGGACCGGGACGGCCGGTCCGGGCAAGCCCGCGGAAGGGTCCGGGGAAGGGTTAGCCACATCGGGGGTGTCGTATGGACAACGCAGTGACCGGCCTGGGGGTCAGGAAGGCCGACGGACGCACGTCGGTGATCGATATCAAGGGCGATATCACCGCCGCATCCGAGCCCGCGCTCATGTCGGCGTACGAACAGGCCGCGCGGCAGGGTGCCCGGCGGCTGGTGCTCAACTTCAGCGACCTTGAGTACATGAACAGCGGTGGCATCGGCATGCTGGTCACCCTGCTGGTCCGCGCGAACCGCCAGCATCAGCCGCTTGCCGCCTACGGGCTGAGCGCGCACTACCGGGAGATCTTCGAGCTCACCAGGCTGGATGAGGCGATCACCATTTACGACGACGAGCGCTCGGCGCTCGTCGGCTGACTCGCCGGGTAACGCCGAGTAACGGGGCTTAAAGGGGGGCCATGAGCGAAAATCCGGGGTCAGAGGTTTCTGAAAGGTCTGCGGGGCTGCCGCGTGACGCCGGGAGCTGGGCGACCAAGGTGGACTGGCTGACTGCCGAGGGTGGCGACTCCGGCGGGGTCAACGTCGCGGGACGCCGCCTCACCGGCCCGGTCCAGGGCTTCGGCAAGATGTGGCGCAAGACGTACTGGATCGAGGTCAGCCCGCGGGTCTCGCCGCAGGCGGCCATCGCCACGTGGAAGCAGCACTTCGGCGAGTTCTGGCCGAAGGCAGGCCGCTTCAAGGGTCCGCTGACCGGACTCGGCCCGGGTGACGTGGCGCTGCTCGACGTGCGGATGGGCGGCGGCGTCAGGCTGTCCACCGGGGTGTTCGTGCTCTACGCGGACGAGAGATCGTTCACCCTGATGACCCCGCAAGGCCACATGTTCGCGGGCTGGATCACGTTCTCAGCTGAGGAACGCGGCGCGGCTACCCGCGTTCAGGCCCAGGCCCTGATCCGGGCCAACGACCCCCTCTACGAACTGGGCATGACGTTCGGCGGGCACCGGAAGGAAGACCAGTTCTGGATCAAGACGATGACCTCGCTGGCCAGATGCCTGGGGACGGCTCCCGTCGTGGTGCACACGCGGACCCTGTGCGTCGACCGCAGGAGGCAATGGGGCAACGCCGGGCAGGTATGGCAGAACTCCCTGGTCCGGACCATGCTGCAGTCCGCCACCTCGGTGTTCGCCCCCAGGCGCCAGCCGAAGGCAGGCCGGCGATGAGCAACGCAGGCACCCGGCGCCTGGGCCTATCAGGGGCGGCGCTGGCCGGGCTCGCCATGATCGCGGGCGGGATCGCGCTGATCGCGCTGTCCTTCCTCGCCCACCAGCCCGGATACCCTGTGCAGCCGATCGTGATCGCGGTGCCCACCGCCGCGGTCGGCGTGCTCGTCGCTCGCCACCAGCCGCGCAACCCCAACGGCTGGCTGCTGCTCGCCATCGCGGCGGCCGTGCTCGTGAGCACCGGCGCCGGAGCGTACTCGCTGCTCGTCTACCGCCAAGGCCGGCATCTTCCACTCGGCCAGGCCGGGCTCATCCTCTATCAGCTGTGGTCGCCGGCCCTCGCGCTGTACCTGCTGATCATCTTGCTCTTCCCCGACGGCCACCTGCCCTCGCCCCGGTGGCGCTGGGCGGTGTGGGCGTACTGCCTGCTCTGCGCGGGCTACCTGGCCCTGCTGATCGGGATGGCGGCCGACGCCATCGCCGACCACCAGGTCCGGGTGGACGGTTACGGCGGCCTGACCGTGGTGGACTTCCCGGCGGGCCGCTTCGCGGTCGCCCAGGACGTCATCCTCGTGCTGACCCTGCTGCTCGGGCTGAGCTTCGTCGTGCGCCAGCTGCTCAACTGGCGCCGGGCGTCCGGCCTGCGGCGCCAGCAGCTGAAGTGGCTCGCGTCCGGGGCGGTCGTTTCTGTCACGTGCGCCGCGCTGAGCGTTCCCGGCGCCACGCAGTCCTCCGGGGTCTGGGCGTGGCTGAACGACGTGCTCAGCGTCGGCCTCGTCGCGCTGCCGGCCAGCATCGGCGTCGGCATCCTGAAGTACCGGCTGTATGAGATCGACCGGCTGATCTCCAGGACGCTCGCCTACGCCATCGTCACGGGACTGCTGATCGGCGTCTACGCGGCCCTGGTCGCCATGGCCCACACCGTGGTGTCCTACAGGTCGCCGCTCGCCGTCGCGGTGGCCACGCTGGCCGCCGTCGCCGTGTTCAATCCGCTGCGCCGCCGCGTGCAGCACGCGGTGGACAGGTGGTTCAACCGCGCGCACTACGACGCCGAGGCGATGATCTCGGCGTTCGCGACCCGCATGCAGGGCGCCGCCGACCTGGACGGGATCCGCGCCGACTTGCTCGCCGTCACCTGCCAGGCGCTAGAGCCGGCGCACGTCAGCCTGTGGGTGAGCGACAGCCAAGACACGTCCGCGCCGGCTGTCACTCCGCGGGAACGGTGAAGCCGTCCGCGCCTACCGTGACCTCCGCGGTCTGGGCGATGTCGACCACCGGTCGCGGCTTGCCGTCCAGGTCGAGCACCGCCGACGCCTCGGAGTACCACGACGGGATGACCGCGTTGCCCCAGAAGTCGCGCCGCCGCGGGTCGAGCACCGACCAGCGCAGCACCGGGTGGTCCGGGTCGCCGGTGTAGTAGTCCGACGTGTAGACCTCCAGCCGGTGGCCGTCGGGGTCGCGCAGGTAGACGTAGAACGCGTTCGACACGCCGTGCCGGCCGGGCCCCCGCTCGATGCACGACTCCAGCGACAGGGAGCCGAGGATGTCGCACATCCGCAGCACGCTGTGCGGCTCGTGGGCGAAGAACCCCAGGTGGTGCAGCCGCGGCCCGGCCCCGCCCGTGAACGCCACGTCGTGCACGGTCTGCTTGCGGTACATCCAGGCGGCGTACAGCGTCCGCCCGTCCTCGATGGTCTCCGACAGCCCGAACCCGAGTGACTTGTAGTGCTCGTACGCCACGGGCACGTCGGGCACGCAGATGTTGAAGTGGTCAAGGCGCGCCACTTCCGCGCCGCGGCGCAGGTCGTAGCGCTGCTGCAGGCGCTCGGGGTGCGCGGAGGCGGCGAAGAACTCAACGAGGAAGCCAAGCGGATCCTCGGCCCGCACGGTCTCGCCCTGCCCCCGCACGAATCCGGCGGGCACCCGCTCGGTCCGGCAGCCGAGCGCCCGGTAGAACTCCTCCGCCCGCGACAGGTCCGCGGCCGACCGCACCCGGAACCCGAGCGCGCCCGCCGCGGCCACCGGGCCCGGCCGCAGGATCAGGTTGTGGTGCGTGAGCTCGTCGTATCCCCGCAGGTACAGCGACGACGCGTCCTCGTCGGTCACGACGAACCCGAGCAGGTCGACCCAGAAGCGCCGCGCTTCGGGCAGCGACGTCACCACGAGCGCGGCGTACGCGGACCGCACGATGTCCGGGGGAGGGGGCAGCGACGACATCGCGCTCACGCTCCAAACCGGGGGACGTGCGTGTCCCCCAAAGCCACGTGCACGATCCGGGACTGCGTGTAGAAGTCGATGCTGTGCTGGCCGCCCTCGTGGCCGAGCCCGCTCGCCTTGATCCCGCCGAACGGCGTGCGCAAGTCCCGCACGTTATGCGAGTTCACCCAGGTCATACCCGCCTCAACGGCCGAAGCGACCCGGTGCGCCCGCCGCAGGTCCGACGTCCAGATGTAGGCGGCCAGCCCGTACCGGGTGTCGTTCGCCAGGGACACCGCCTCCTCCTGCGAGCCGAACGGCGTCACGCACACCACCGGCCCGAAAATCTCCTCACGGAAGATCCGCATCGACGGCGTCACGTCCGCGAACACGGTGGCGGCCAGGTAGTTGCCGGTCGCCAGCCCGGCCGGCCGGCCGCCGCCCGCGACGAGCCGCGCCCCCTCCGCGACCCCCGCCGCCACGTAGGACATGACCCGCTCGTAGTGCTCCGGGTGCACCAGCGCCCCGACCTCGGTCGCCGGGTCCGACGGAGACCCCACGCGAATCCGCGCGGCCCGCGAGGCAAGGCGGGAGACGACAGAGTCATACACGGACCGTTCGGCCAAAATCCTCGAGCCCGCCGTGCAGCGCTCGCCATTGAGCGAGAACACCCCGAACAGCGCGCTGTCGATCGCCAGGTCCAGGTCCGCGTCGGCGAAGATGACGCACGGCGACTTGCCGCCGAGCTCCATCGACAGGCCCTTCAGGTGCGCCGCGGCCGAGGCCATGATGATCTGCCCGGTCGTGGTCTCGCCGGTGAACGAGATCAGCGGCACGCCTGGATGGGCGACAAGCGCCGCGCCCGCCTGCTCGCCGATGCCGTGCACGATGTTGAACACCCCGTCGGGCACGCCCGCCTCGGTCATGATCTCGGGCAGCAGGCTCGCCGACAGCGGCGTCCACTCGGCCGGCTTGAGCACGACCGTGCACCCCGACGCCAGGGCCGGCGCGAGCTTCCAGCTCTCCAGCATGAACGGCGTGTTCCACGGCGTGATCAGCCCCGCGACGCCGGCCGGCTTGCGCAGCACGTACGCCAGCTGGCCCGGGGAGGAAAACGCGTCCTCATGCTGAGCCACGATCACGTCCGCGAAAAACCGGAAGTTCTCCGCGGCCCGGGCGGCCTGCCCGCGAGCCTGGGTGATCGGCAGCCCGGTGTCGAACGTCTCAAGCGAGGCGAGCTCGTCGGCGCGCGACTCGATCGCGTCGGCGATCCGGCCGAGCACCTTCGCCCGCGCCCGGGCCGCCATCCCCGGCCACGGACCGGCCGCGAACGCCTGCGCCGCCGCCTCGACGGCCCTGTCCACGTCGTCGGTGTCGCCCGCCGCCGCCTGCGCGTACACCGCGTTGGTCACCGGATCGGCGACGTCGAAGGTCCGCCCGCTCACGCTGGGCACCTGCCGCCCGCCGATGAAGTGCAAGATCTTTTCCGGGATCACGGGCGAGGCTCCTTTCATCAGTCAGAACGGGCCGTGGCGTCTGCCACCCGCGCCACCGGTCCGTCGAGCACCGCGGCGCCCTGCCCGAGCAGCTCGAGCACCCGCCGCTGGCCGGGTTCGGTCAGCGGCACGAGCGGCGGCCGGACGAACCCGGACGCGAGCAGCCCGGCCTGGGCCAGGACCCACTTGGCGGCCGCCGGGTTCGTCTCGGTGAAGATCACGTCGGTCACCGGATGGAGCCCGAAGTGCAGGTCCCGTGCCTTGTCGAACTCGCCGGCCTCCCAGTGCTCGTACATCCGCGCCACCGCGCCGGGCGCGAGGTTGGCGGTCGCGCTGACGAAGCCGGCGCCGCCCAGGGACAGCAGCGGCAGGCAGAGCAGCTCGATCCCTGACCAGACCAGCGTGTCGCGGCCCGCCACGTGCAGCACCCGGGAGAAGTGCTCGAAGTCCTTAGTGGTCTCCTTGACCCCGACGATGTTGTCGTGGGCCTTGCGCAGCCGCGCGACGGTCTCCGGCGCGATGTCGACCGCGGTGCGCGACGGCACGTTGTAGGCGATCACCGGCAGGTCGGGGAACTCGCGGGCCACCGTCGAGTACCAGGAGAACAGGCCTTCCTGGGTGGGGCGCGCGTAGTAGGGAGTGATGATCAGCACCGCGTCCGCGCCCGCGTGCCTGGCGACCTCGGTGAGCTGCAGCGTGTCGTCCAGCTTGGCCGAGCCGGTGCCTGGCACGAACGGCACCTGGTCGTTGATCTCCAAGGCCGCGGCCCTGATCGCGGTCGCGCGCTCGGCCGTCGTCTGCGCGCTCGGCTCGCCGGTCGACCCGCCGAGCGAGATGCCGTGCGTGCCGCTGCCTAGCTGCCAGCGGATCAGCGTGCGCAGGCCGTCGAGGTCGGGCGCGCCTTCGGCGGTGAACGGAGAGACCACCGGCGCGATCGAGCCGCGGATCTTCGCGGGGTCGCTGCGGAACTTCATGTCTGCCTGCCCCCATTTTCTGCTAGCCAGGCCTGGTAGGCAGCCTGCCACTTCCTGCCGATCGGGTACAGGCCGTCGATCGGCTCGCCCTTGGCCACCTGCCCGGCGATGAACTGTTCCTGCCGTTCCTGCTCCGCGGCGTCCCGCGCCACCTCCCTGGCCAGGTGCCGCGGCACCACGATGACCCCGTCCGCGTCGCCTGCGATGATGTCGCCCGGCTGGATCGTCACCCCCGCGCAGGCGATCGTGGTGCCGGTCTCCCACGGCACGTGCCGCCTGCCGAGCACCGCCGGGTGGGTGGCGGCGTAGTAGACCGGGATCGCGAGGTTTTTCAGCGCCGCGAAGTCCCTGATCGCGCCGTCGGTGACGATGCCCGTGGCTCCCCTTGTCTGCGCGCGCAGCGCGAGGATGTCCCCGACCGTGCCCGCGGTCGGGTCGCCGCGCGCCTCGATCACCAGGACCTCGCTGGCCCTGACCTGCTCGACGGCGCGCTTTTGGGCGTTCATCCCGCCGCCGTGGGTGGCGAACAGGTCCTCCCGCAGCGGCACGTACCGCAGCGTGCGGGCGAAGCCGGCCATCTTCAGGTCCGGGCGGGTGGTGTGCAGCCGGTCGAGCGTGACGGAGTCGTAGCCGCGCTTGCGCAGCTGCGATGCGAGCGTGGCCGTCGCCACCGCGCCGACCGCCGCGAGCAGCTCGGCGGGGGAGTCGGCGGGCACCACGCCCGGCGCGCCGCGTGTCCCGTAGGCCGCCTCGCGCTGCGTGTCGTCGGGCTTGGGCATCGCGCCGGGCGGGCCGAGGTCGTAGTCCGCCTCCGCGATGGGGCTGCGCAGCCGGCCTGTCGTCAGTCCGGCGCCGCCGCGCCCTGGGGCGGTCACCTCGACCTCGACGAGGTCCCCCGGCCTGACGACCGTGGACCCGGTCGGGGTGCCCGTCAGGATCACGTCGCCTGGCTCGAGGGTGGTGAGCCGGGAGATGTCCGCCACGATGTCGGCAAAGGAGAACAGCATGTCGTCCCCGCTGACCGAGTCCTGCAGCAGCTCGCCGTTCACCCAGGCGCGCAGCCGGACGCGCTCGGCGTCGATCGCGCGCGCGTCGAGCAGCCGGGGGCCGAGCGGCGTGAACCCGTCGATCCCCTTGGACCGGACGTTCGAGCCCTTGTCGGCGTAGCGCAGGTCGTAGACCCCGAAGTCGTTGGCCGCGGTCACCCACCCGACGCGGTCCCACGCCTCGTGCGCGGTGACCCGCGTGGTCCTGGCGTCGATGATCAGCGCGACCTCGCCCTCGAACGCGAGCAGCTCGCACCCCGGCGGCCGCTTGACCTGGTCGCCGTCAGCCGCGATCGTGTTCGGCGGCTTGAGGAAGTACGACGGCCACGGCGGAAGGCTGCCGCGCTCCATCGCCCGGCTGCGGTAGCTCGAGTGCACCGCGACGATTTTCGACGGAGGCTTGGGATGCTGGCCTGCCAGCGGCTGTTCTGCCATCGCAGGAAGAATCGTATATGAATTACGTCCGCTCGCCCAGCCCCAGGTGCCCGGCCGTCCGTGGCGGCGGGCTTGGCGCGGTACGGGTGTCGGCTAAGGTGGCGCCGGGTGGCAGCCCGGCGCGTGACGCGGCGGCGGCAAAGAGGCAACTACAGGTGTGACCGAGAAAACATCGGCAGCGGGTCGCGGGGCGGCGATCAGGGAGCGGAGCGCCGGCGGTGGCGCGGCGGCCGAGTTCGAGCGGCTCTACCGGGCGAACGTGGCGGCGGTGACCGCCTACTTCGCCCGGCGCAGCGCCGACCCGCAGGCGGTGGCCGACCTCACCGCCGACACCTTCGTCGCCGTGATCACCGGCTTCGGGTCGTTCGATCCGGGCAAGGGCACCGCGCGGTCGTGGGTGTTCGGGATCGCCAGGAACGTCTACGCGGCGTACTGCGAGGCGCACAGCCAGCAGCAGCACAAGCTGGCGCGGCTGGCCGGCCGGCGTGACCTGGACCAGGACCAGGTCGAGGAGCTGCTCGACCGGATCGACGCGCAGCGGGCCGGCCGGGACCTGGTCACCGGGCTGGCGGCGCTGCCGGAACGGGACCGCGCGGTGATCGAGCTCGTCGACATCGCCGGGCTTGCCCCGAAGGAGGCGGCCGCGGCGCTCGGGCTCACCCCAGGCGCGGTACGGATGCGGCTGATGCGGACACGGGCCCGGTTGCGCAAGCACGCCACACCCACGAATAACGGCAGGAGCGACGGCAATGACTAAGTTCGC
>JASHPP010000050.1 GCA_030038035.1 Trebonia sp. | reverse complement strand
GGACGGCGCCGCCCCCTGGGCCGGCGCGGGAGCCGGGGCAGGCGGCGGGGGCGCCGGGGCCTGCTGCTGGTACTGGGGCGGTGGCTGCTGCTGCTGATAACCGCCGCCAAGCCCGCCGCCGAGCCCCAGGCCCGCGGCGAGGAACGCCCCCTGGGTCGCGCCGCCGCCCTGGGCCATGCCCTGCCCGGCGCCGAGCGCCATCTCGCCGGCCGCGTACTGCTGGAACCCGCCGGCCAGCTGGGAGTACCTGGTGTCCTTGGCGAGCTGCTTGAGCTGGGCCTCGTCCTCGGGCGCCATGTTGATGTCGAAGTTGCCCATCCGGGTCAGCGCGATGCCGTAGGCCTCGAGCTGGCCGTTGGCCGAGGTGATCGCGGCCTGCTCGATCTCGGGGGAGTGCACGGACAGGCCGAGGATGGGCCAGCCGTTGGCGACGACCTGCGTGGTCACGTTCGTGCGCAGCACCTTGAGCAACTGGTCGCTCACCCACCCCGTGATCTTGTCGTTGTCGGTGACGTCCACGGTGGCGGTGAGGTTCGTGATCAGCCTGGCCGGGTCGATCACCCGCAGCGCGTAGTCCCCGAACACGCGCAGGGTCACGATCAGCGCGCTGCGCGGGTCCTGCACGTCGTCGATCCGCCCGCCGAACCGGAACCCGGTGTACTCGCGGGTGCCGATGAAGTACAGCTCGGCCCGGTAGGCGTTCCCGCCTGTCGCGAAGTCGATAACCGCGCCGAGCCCGGGAAGCTCGTTGGCGTCGATCTCGTGCCGGCCAGGACCCATCTGCTGCACGACCTGGCCGGTGTTGACGAACATCGCCACTTCGTCGGCGTTCACGATCGCGTGCGTGAAGCGGCGGATCGTAATGTCGGGCCACTTGAAGACGATCTGGCCCTTGCGATCGTCAGGTACCGCGATGAATTCCCGCGAGAACAGTGCCATGTGCAAAACATACCGGGAAAACCTTGGTCTGACATGTCCAGCCGCGATACGGCTTGAACTGCTATGTTCCTTGCGTGGAAGCTATCCAGTGCGGGTGGTGCCAAGCGCAGAACCAGGTCGGCACCACCACTTGCATGACATGCGGCGCGCCGCTGGACGTGCGGGACAAGGTCAGCGACTCCGGGTGGCGCGAAGCGCCCCGGCTGCGCGACATGACCGAGTTCCGCTTCTCGGCCAGCACGTGCCAGGTGGAGGGGGAACTCGTCCCTGTCGCCGAGCTCGCCCTCGACCCGCGGGACGGCGTTTACTTCGAGCACCACGTGCTGCTGTGGAAGGACGAGTCGGTACCGCTTTCCTCGCTGAACACGGGCGGCGGGATGCGGCGCACCATGGGCGGGATGCCGCACATCGTGACGGTGGCGAACGGCCCTGGCCGGGTCGCGTTCTCCCGCGACGCTCCCGGCGAGCTCGTGGTCCTGCCGCTGCACCCCGGGATGGAGCTCGACGTCCGCGAGCACGCCTTCCTGCTCGCGTCGCACAGCATCCAGTACTCGTTCGTGCAGATCAAGGGGCTGGTCAACCTGCTGCACGGCGGCACGGGCATGTTCATGGACCGGTTCGTCACCGCCCAGTACCCGGGGCTGCTGATGCTGCACGGCAACGGGAACGTGCTGGAACGCACCCTCAAGCCTGGCGAGAAGATCCTGGTGGAGCCGGGCGGGTTCCTGTACAAGGACTCCTCGGTCAACATGCAGGCCGTGCAGATGCCGCTGCGGACGGGAATGATGCGGCACGGCATGTACCTGGCGGAGATGACCGGGCCCGGCCGGGTCGGCATCCAGTCCATGTACGTGCACCATGGTTCGTCGGAATAGCGGGCGCGGCCGATGAACACCTACGTCTGCAGGTACTGCAGGCAGCAGAGCGACCCGTCCGCGCCGACCTGCCCGCTGTGCGGGGCGCCGGTCGACATCAGGTCGAGCGTCAGCGACTCGGGCTGGGTAGAGCAGCCGCCGATCAAGGACATGGCGGAGATCCAGTTCGGCCAGTCGCGCTGCCAGATCGCCGGCACGACCGTCCCCGTCGCCGAGTTCGCCCTCGCGCCGCAGGACTGGATCTACTTCTCGCACCACGTCCTGCTGTGGGCGGACCCGCAGGCCAAGCTCGGCAACATGTCGATGCGCGGCGCGTGGCACCGCACGCTCTCGGGCATGCCGCTGATCATGGTGGAGGGCCGCGGACCCGGGCACGTGGCGCTGTCCGACAACGCCGCGGGCGAGGTCGTCGCGCTGCCGCTGCAGCACGGCCAGCGGATGTGGGTCCGCGAGCACAGGTTCCTGTGCGCGACGGGGAACATCAGCTATGACTGGGAGCCGACCAACATCTGGTACGACACCGGCGAGGACAACCAGCATTCGGACATCCACTACCCGATGGGCCAGAACGGCGACATCTTCAGCGCGCACGAGCAGCCGGGCCTGCTGCTGCTGCACTCGCCAGGCAACACGTTCATCCGCGACCTGCAGCCGGGGCAGTCGCTGCTCATCCAGCCGAGCTCGCTGCTCTACAGGGACGTGTCCGTCCGGGCGCACCTGCACCTGGAGTTCCCGCGGAACACGGGCTTCGCCTTCTGGCACCCGCGGTGGAGCTACCACAAGGTGTGGGTCCGGCTGACCGGCCCTGGCCGGGTGGCCGTGCAGTCGATCTACGAGCCTCCCGAGGACATGGAGGCGATCAGGAACAGCTCGTACACGACCGTCAGCCGCTGGTAGCCCGGCCCGCCCTGGTATCGGGCTTGGTAGCGGCGCCCGCCTTGGTAGCGGCGCCCGCCGCGCGGGTAGGCACGAATGCGTGGACCGGCTGGCGGATTACCGGAGCAAGCGCGACCCCGCGCGGACGCCCGAGCCCGTTCCCGACGCCGCCGCCGGGGACGAGGCGGGCGGTCAGGGCGCGGGCGTCTTCGTGGTGCAGGAGCACCACGCGCGGCGGCGGCACTGGGATTTCCGGCTGGAACGCGACGGCGTGCTCGTCTCCTGGGCACTGCCCAAGGGAGTTCCCGACGACCCGGCGGTGAACCACCTGGCCGTGCACACCGAGGACCACCCGCTGGAGTACGCGGGCTTCCACGGCCAGATCCCGCGGGGCGAGTACGGCGCGGGATCGGTCAGCATCTGGGACCACGGCACGTACGAGCTGCTGAAGTGGGATGCCCGCGAGGTCAAGGTCGTCCTGCACGGGCAGCGGCTGTCAGGCGGCTACGTGCTGTTCGCCACCGGCGGCAAGAACTGGATGATCCACCGCGAGCGGCTTGCGCTGCCGGCCTCGCTGACGCCGATGCTGGCGGCGCCCGGCCGGCCGCCGGCCGGCGACCGCGCGGAGTGGGCCGTGGAGATGAAGTGGGATGGCGTCCGCGCGCTCGCCTTCATCGAGAACGGCCGGCTGCGGCTGACCTCGCGGACCGGCAAGGACATCACCGCCACCTACCCGGAGCTGGCCGGGCTTGCCCGCGCGACCGGGCACAGGCAGGCGCTGCTTGACGGCGAGATCGTCGCCTTCACCGACGGCCGGCCGGACTTCGAGGCGCTGCAGCCCCGGATGCACGTCTCGTCGCCCGCGCAGGCCGGCCGCCTCGCCCAGACGACCCCGGTCACGTACCTGGCGTTCGACGTCATGCAGCTGGACGGGCGGCCGCTGACCGAGCTGCCGTACGCGGACCGCCGCGACATCCTCGGTCCGCTCATCCCGGACGCAGGGTCGTGGCTGTGCCCGCCTTCCTTTCCCGGCCCGGACCTGGACGCCGTCCTCACCGCCTCCGCGGCGAACGGGCTCGAGGGCGTGGTGGCCAAGAGGCTGGACTCCCGCTATGAGCCCGGCGCCCGCTCAGGCAACTGGCTGAAGATCAAGAACCTGCTCCGCCAGGAGGTGGTCGTGGGTGGCTGGAAACCGGGCAAGGGCAACAGGACCGGGCAGATCGGCTCGCTGCTCGTCGGCGTGCACGGCGCCGGCGGCCTGCTGTACTGCGGGCACGTGGGCACCGGGTTCTCCGACGCGACGCTGCGCACGCTGGGCGCCAGGCTCGCGCCGCTGCGCCGGCCGGACAGCCCGTTCGGCTCACCGCTGCCCGCCGGGGAAGCCCGGCCGGCGGTGTGGGCAGAACCGCGGCTGGTCATCGAGGTGACGTTCGACCGCTGGACCGCGGCCGGGCGCATGCGCGCGCCCGTCTACCAGGGCCTGCGCGATGATAAAGATCCCGCCGACGTGGTCAGGGAGACGTGATGGCGCAGGACAAGATTACGGTCCAGGTGAACGGCTGCGGGCTGACGCTGACCAACCTGGGGAAGGTGCTCTACCCCGAGGACGGCTTCACCAAGGGCGAGGTCCTCGACTACTACGAGCGGGTTTCCCCTGTGCTGCTGCCGCACATCCGCGGCCGCCCGATGACGATCAAGCGCTACCCCGAGGGCGTGGACAGCCAGTCGTTCTTCCAGAAGCACGCGCCGGCCCACCCGGACTGGGTGCGGACCGAGCAGGTGAAGTCGAACGGCTCCCGCTCGCGCGACCCGGGGAGCACGATCACCTACCTGGTCATCGACGACCTGCCCACGCTGATCTGGGCGGCGAACCTGGCAGCGCTCGAGCTGCACGTGCCGATGTGGCGCTTCCCGCGCGGGATCGACGAGGACCCGATGCCCGACCTGATGGTCTTCGACCTGGACCCAGGGCTGCCCGCGACGGTCGTGGAGTGCTGCCGGGTAGCCGAAGCGCTGCGCCCGATGCTCGAGTCCGCTGGCCTGCGGTCACTCGCCAAGACCTCCGGCGGCAAGGGCCTGCAGCTGTACGCGCCCGTCAGCGGCATCACCGCGGAGCAGGCCAGCGACCGGGCGAGGTCGTTCGCGCAGGCCCTGGAGCAGGAGCGCCCGGACCTTGTCGTGTCGCGGATGACCAGGTCGCTGCGCGACGGCAAGGTGCTCATCGACTGGAGTCAGAACAACGGCTCGAAGACCACGATCGCGCCGTACTCGCTGCGGGCGCGGACTTATCCCACCGTGTCGACCCCCGTCACCTGGGACGAAGTGGCAGCCTGCCGTGAGCCAGGCGACCTGTTCTTCACCGCGCCCGACGTCGTAGCCCGGGTCGCTGACCAGGGCGACCTCTTCGCGCCCCTGCTTGCCCGGTGACCCCCGCGGTCAGGGGATGACTACGTCGCCGCGGCGTTCGGCGAGCAGCACGAGCGCGTACCCGGCGAGCGTCGAGTCGTCGGCGATCCGGCCGTCGCGCACCATCTCCTCGAACTCCTGCCTGCTCACCCATGCGTGGCGGATGCCCAGCTCTTCCGGCTCCGGGTCCGGCGGCCCTGGCACCAGGTCGGTGGCGAGGAAATAGTCAGCGTACTGGGCCGTCATCCCGTGCGCGGCGGTCAGCAAGCCAAGGTGAGTCAGCCGCCCGGCGCGCAGCCCCGTCTCCTGCGCGAGCTCCATCCGGGCGAGCTGCTCCGGCGTCCCTGACTCGCCTTTCGGGAAACCGCCCTGCGGGAACGACCAGCTGCGCCGCCCGACGGGATAGCGGTACTCCTCGACAAGGTGGAAGCCGGCGTTCTCCGCGGGCACGACGAGGGCGAAGTTCGCTCTCTCTATGACCGCGTACGTTCCGCGGGACCCGTCGCTGCGCTCGATCTCGTCCCTGCGGAGCCGGATCCAGTTGTCGGCGTAGACGACGCTGCTCGCGAGCGTCTTGATCTCCGGTTCAGCCGCGTTATTGTGCACCGCATCATTGTGCCCCGGCTGCCCGGCCGGCGGGTTACGGCGAACCGAAGGAACGCCGTGGCGCCGAGCGCGCCCGCGAGCGGCAGCGTGACAAGCGCGGGGAGCTGGTACCGCCAGGAGAACTCATAGGCGTCGGCGCCAAGCAGCGCCGCCGCGGCGAGCCCGGTGGCCAGGATGCAGCCCAGGGCCAGCCGGCGGTGCCTGCGGAGGAAGAGGCAGCCGCCCGTTCCTGACACCAGGAAGGCCAGCAGCAGCGGACCGGGTGTGAACCCGCCGTGCAGCTGGTACGCCCGCAGCGCGTCCGCCAGCGGGCGGGTCACGCGGGGGGTGGCGGTCGTCCCGAGCACCGTTCGGTCTACGGAGTAGTATACCGGATATGATGTTTGGAACTGCCACCGGGAGACCGGCGGGTCGCCCTGGCTGGTGTCCCTGGTCAGGGCGAACACCCTGGTCGCGTCGCCGGCGATGTCGAGTGCCACCCGCAGCGGCTGCTGGGTGAGGACCGCCGCATCGAACTGCGCAGTGGCCGCCCCCCGGGTAACGCCGGGCGGCGGCACGTAGCGGTAGAGCGGAGACCCGGGATCGGTCGCCAGTCCGTCCACGCCGAGCGCCGCCGCCGTGGCCGGCAAGGGGCAGAGCGGCCGTTCGTAAACGGGGATCCGCAGCGTCGCGCAGTCGGCGGCGTACGCCGTCCGGCCGTACAGGTACGCGTCGTCCATGTTCGACAGCCGGAGGCCGTCGCCGAGGGCCACGGCGGACAACGCCAGGTAGCCGGCGACCGGCAGCGCGAAGACGGCTATCGCCGCCGTGGCCCGGGCTGCCCGGGCTCGCCAGCCGGGCGCCGCCGCGAGGACGTAGACGAGCAAGGGCAGCACGAGCAGCTCGCCGACCTGGCGCACGGTCGCCGAGAGGCCGAGCAGCGCCGACCCGGCGGCCAGCCGGGCCAGCCCCGGGCCTGGCCGCCACAGCAGCACGGTCATCGCCGCGACGACCAGCGCCTCGAACAGCACGTCAGGCATGATCATCTGCTCGGCCTGGACCTGGTACGCGTCGAGCAGCACGGGCGCGGCGGCGAGAGCGGCGAGCCACCGCGACGCGCCGTGGCGCAGCGCCAGCGCGTACAGGCAGGCCGCCATCGCCAGGCCGAGCGCGTGCTGCAGGCCCGCCACCGCGGCCAGCCCGCCGCGGCCGAGCAGCACCGGCCGCAGCAGCAGGTAGCTGTACCCGAGCGGGTCCAGGCCGTGCTGGTCATCGCCGAGGTAGCGGACGCTGTCGATGTAGAGCAGGGCCGGGCGGTAGGCAAGCGCGGCGGCCAGCCGCAGCGCCAGCCCGGCGGCGAGCAGCACGGCGAACGGCCAGTGCTTGCGCGCCACCGCGCCCGGCATGATCACCAGCGCATCGTAGATCCGCGGCCGCCCGTGTGGTTAGCCGCGAGCCGTCCGCGCGGATCGCCGTGCTTTGTCGGTGGGCGTTCCTACGATCAGGCCATGGACCCGGCCAACCGCCTTACCTGCCGCACCTGCCGTGGGCCCGTTGCGCCTGGCTTCGCCAGGTGCTACCAGTGCGACCTGGCGAACAGCCAGGCCGGCGGGCTGCTCGCGGACGTCGTCGTGCCGGTCGGGTACGCCGTCAAAGGCGGGCAGCTGGCCGCCGACCTGCGGCGGTACAAGTCGGGCAGGGACGGTGCGAGCGCCGCCGCGGCGCGGCTGGCGTCGCTGCTTTCCGCCTTCCTGCAAGGACACGGGGACTGCGTGTGGCGGGCCGCGGGCATGAGCGCGCCCCCCGCCGCCGCGGCCGTGGTGCCGAGCGGGCAGGGCCGGCCGGGCACGCATCCGCTGCTCGGCATCGTCAGGGCGTGCGTGGACCTGCCCATCGTCGCGCTGACCACCGGGCCGCCGGGTACGGCGCGCAGCCGCGGCGTAAGCATCGGCTGGCTGCGCGCAGCCGGCCGCCTGGCAACGGACGGCGTGCTGCTCGTCGATGACTGCTGGGTCTCCGGCGGCAGCGCGCAGTCGGCGGCCGCGGCCCTCAAGCTGGCCGGCGCGCGGCGCGTCGCCCTCGTCGTGCTCGGGCGGCACGTGGATCCAGGCGACCCGAGGTCGGCGGAATTGGTGCGCGCGCTGCGTTCGTCGCCGCCGGCCTGCCCGTGCGGCGCCGGCGCTAGCCTTCGTGCAGGATGACGCCGCGGATGATCTTCCCGTCCTCGAGGTCCTGGTAGCCCTGGTTGATCTCGTCAAGCCGGTACCGGCGGGTGATGAGCTCGTCGAGCTTCAGCTGCCCGGCCCGGTACAGGCGCAGCAGCCGCGGGATGTCGTACAGCGGGTTGCACATCCCGAAGACATGGCCCTGGATCCGGCGCTGCCACCCGACCACGCTGCCGTTGGCGGCGAGCTGGATCTGCTGCTCCGAGCTCCGCCCGACGGAGGTGATCGTCACCTGGCACCCCTTGCCGACGATCGCCGCGGCCTGCGCGACCACCTCGGAGCCGAGCACGCCGACGGTGATGATCGCATGGTCCGCGAGCTGCCCGCGGGTCATCTCGGCGACGGCCTCGTGCGCCTCGGCGGCGGAGCCGAAGACGTGCGAGGCGCCGAACTCAACCGCCTTCGACCGCTTGAACGCGACCGGGTCGACCACGACGACGTTCGCGGCGCCGGCGTAACGCGCCCCCTGGATCGCGTTGCTGCCCACGCCGCCCGCGCCGAAGATCACCACCGTGTCACCCGCGGCCACCCCGGCCGCGTACACCGAGGTGCCCCAGCCGGTGGGCACGCCGCAGCCGACCAGCGCCGCCACGTCGAACGGGATGCCTGCCTCGATGGGGACGCACGAGTTCTGCGAGACCACCGCGTGCTCGGCGAACGTGCCGAGCATGCAGAACCCGCCCAGGTCGGCGCCCTCGTCGTCGTGGAACCTGAACGTGCCGTCGGCCAGCATCCCCGTCATCATCTGCGCGCCCCAGTCGCACAGGTTCTGGTGCCCGGTGGAGCAGTACCGGCAGACCCCGCAGGCCGGGATGAACGAGCAGACGACGTGGTCCCCGACGGCGACGCGGGTCACGCCCGGCCCGACCGCCTCTACCACCCCGGCGCCCTCGTGGCCGCCGACCAGCGGCAGCCGCCCGGTGCTGTCGCCGGTCCGCAGGTGCTCGTCGGAATGGCACATGCCGGACGCCGCGAACGCGATCCGCACCTCGCCCTGCCGTGGCTCGTCAAGCTCGAGTTCGGTGATCTCCCACGGCTTGCCCGGTTCCCTGATGACTGCTGCCCTGGTACGCATGTTTCAGTGCTACACCCCGGGCGTGACCGCGACAACCGGCCCTGGGCAGTAAATGGATTGCCGTCGCCGTCGGCCAGCCCTTACGGTCTGCGCGTGGGCATGTTCATCGTGATGGTCCGCCGTGTCCGCCGCCGGGCGGTCAGGCCGGACGTGGGGCTGGCACCGGCTCGATGACGACTGGGCCGCGCGCATCGTCGCGGCGGCCGGGATACGGCCAGGCGAGCTCGTGCTCGACATCGGAGCCGGCGAAGGCGCGCTGACCGGGCCCCTGCTGCGCGCGGGAGCGCGGGTGATCGCGGTCGAGCTGCACGCCAGGCGGGCGCGCGTGCTGCGGCAGCGGTTCCCGGGCGCGACGGTGATCAACGCGGACGCGGCCGAACTGCGGCTGCCCGGGCGGCCGTTTCGGGTCGTGGCGAACCCGCCGTTCTCGATCACGGCCGCGTTGCTCGCGCTGCTGATGGCGCGGGACAGCAAGCTGGCCGCCGCCGATCTCGTGCTGCAGCGTGCGGTGGTACGCGAGTACCTTTCCCGCGGTGCCGTGCCAGGCCGGTTCAGGACAGCCGCCGGGCTCGCGCTCCCGCGGCGCGCTTTCCAGCCGCGGCCCCGCGTCGACTGCGCCGTGCTGGCGATAAGACGCCGGCGGTAGCGCAGTGGCGACCGCCCTGCCTGGCGGGCCGTACGCTAAGTCCCATGGCGGTCAAGAAGACAGAGCCCGAGACGCACGCGGCGCTTGTGCGGCGCGCCAGGAAGATCAACAGGGTCCTGGCCGAGACCTACCCGGACGCGCACATCGAGCTGGACTTCCAGAACCCGTTCCAGCTGCTTGTCGCCACGGTGCTGTCCGCGCAGACCACCGACAAGGGGGTCAACCGCACGACCCCGATCTTGTTCGCCAAGTACCCGACGCCCGAGGACCTGGCGGCCGCCAACCCCGAGGATGTCGAGGAGATCCTCAAGCCGACCGGGTTCTTCCGCGCGAAGACCAAGTCGGTGATGGGGCTGTCGGCGGCGCTGCGCGACCGGTTCGGCGGAAAGGTGCCGCGCAAGCTCGACGACATGGTCACGCTGCCCGGCGTGGGCCGCAAGACCGCCAACGTGGTGCTCGGCAACGCGTACGGGATCCCCGGCATCACGGTGGACACGCACTTCGGGCGGCTGTCCCGGCGGTTCGGGTGGACGACGAGCGACGATCCGGTCAAGGTGGAGGCCGAGGTGGGCGAGCTGTTCCCGAAGTCGGAGTGGGTGATGCTGTCGCACCGGCTGATCTGGCACGGCCGCAGGATCTGTCACGCCCGCAAGCCCGCGTGCGGCGCCTGCCCGGTGGCCGACTGGTGCCCGTCGTTCGGGCTCGGCCCAACCGACGCGGCGACCGCGGTGAAGCTCGTCAAGGCAGGCCCGTTCTCGTGACGACGGGAAACGGGCGGGCGCCAGGGGCTCACGCGCCGGACGGCGGGGCGCCGGCCTGGCTGCGAGACCTGGCGGTCACCGCGGCCACGATGGACGTGCCGCGCGTGGTGCGCCCGCCCGCGGCCGGGGGCCGCCGGTCGGCCGTGCTCGTTCTTTTCTGTGACGGACCGTACGGGCCTGACCTGCTGTTCATCCAGCGCAGCGAGGGGCTGCGCCGGCACCCTGGGCAGCCCGCGTTTCCCGGCGGCGCGATCGAGGACGGCGACGACGGCCCGGTCGCCGCCGCCCTGCGGGAGGCGGCTGAGGAAACCGGCCTCGATCCCGGCGGTGTAGAGGTGCTCGCCACGCTGCCGGAGCTGTTCATCGTGCGAAGCGAGTTCCGCGTGGTGCCTGTGCTCGCCTGGTGGCGCGAGCCCTGCGCGGTGCGGCCGATGGATACCGCGGAGGTGGCCGCCGTCGAGCGGATCCCGGTGGCCGACCTGGCCGACCCGCGGCACCGGGTGACGTACCGCCATCCCAGCGGGCGCACCGGCCCCGCGTTCCGCATCGGCTCCATGGTGATCTGGGGGTTCACCGCGCTTCTCGTCGACCGCCTGCTCGCGCTGGCCGGCTGGGAGCGCCCGTGGGACGCGGCCACCGTCTGGGAACTCCCCGAAGGCGCCGCCTGACGACCACAATCTGAGGATGTGGGATAGAAACCCACCGCTATTGGTGGTTTTCTATCCCACATCCTCTAATTTCCGGGTTATCCACAGGCTGGGAACTCGGTCTGGCGTGAGCTACGTGCGAACGGTCACGCTGAATGTATGGATGAGTACGCGTACCGTGACTGGATTCTGTTGCTCGACGCGCAGCGTGGGATAGTAGCGCGCCCTGAGGCGCGCCTTGGTGACATCTCTACCCGGGGGGTCGAGCGTCGCCTCAAATCCGGCCGGTGGCGGCGGATGCACCGGGGGGTGTATGCCACCTTCACCGGCGAGGCGCCACGCGAAGCGAGGCTGTGGGCGGCCGTGCGGCGCGCGGGGGCGGGGGCGATGCTCAGCCACGAGACGGCGGCGGAACTGCACGGCCTCATCGACAAGCCAGCCGCGAACGTTCACCTGACCGTTCCGCACAGCCGCCGCCCCGCCCAGGACAAGCCCATCCGCGGTGTGGTGATCCACCGGTCGGACCTGAGCCGCCCGCAGCGCCTGCCGCCATGGCAGCTGCCGCGCACCCGGATCGAGGACACCGTGCTCGACCTCGTCGCGGCGGCCAGGACCTTCGATGAGGCCTACGGCTGGATCTCCCGTGCGCTGTCCAGGGACCTCGCCACGGCCGGGATGCTTCGCGAGGCACTGGCCGCCCGCAGCCGGTTCCGCTGGCGCGCCTGGCTAACCGAAGCGCTCGCCGACGCGGCGGAGGGCGCTCATTTCCCGCTGGAGCGCCGCTACGCCCGCGACGTCGAACGCGCCCACGGGCTGCCCGAGGCCCGGCGCCAGGCGCGCCGGACCATCGAAGGCAAGACCCACTACAAGGACAACTGGTACCCCGGATACGGCGTCTGCGTCGAACTCGACGGTGCCGCCTACCACCCGCCCGAGCAGATCCGGCAGGACAAGCACCGCGACAACGTCAACCTCGTGTCCGACGATGCCCGTACCTTCCGCTTCGGCCTCGTCGACGTCACCGAGCGCGCCTGCGTGAGCGCGGCCATGGTGGCCGCGCTGCTGCGCCGTAGCGGCTGGCAGGGCCGGCCGCACCCCTGCCGGCGGCCCGGCTGTGCTGTCGGCGCTGAGCGGCGGTCAGCGCCGCGCCAGGGCAGGCCGCGGCAGGAGCGCAGAACGGAATCGTAACGGTATTCTCACGCGCGGCGATGGCGCCTCGGCACCGGACAACACCGGATACGGTGGACTCCGTGCGCGGTGATCTGCTCGACATTGCCCTGATCGTGATTGCCGCCGCGTTCGCGGTTTCGGGATACCGTCAGGGTTTCATCGTCGGCTCGCTGAGCTTCATCGGCTTCGTCGGCGGCGCGGTGCTCGGCGCCGAATTTGGCCCGGCGATAGCGCGCGCGCTCGTCTCCGGGCAGACCCAGCAGGACGTGGTGGCGGTCATCTTGCTGGTCAGCGGGGCGATCCTGGGTCAGTTCATCGCGTCGTCCATCGGCACCGCGATGCGGTCGACGATGACGGGCCGCTCGTCGACCACGATTGACGCCATCGGCGGGTCGGCGGTCAGCGTGCTGTCGATGCTGCTCATCGCCTGGGCCATCGGCTCGGTGCTGACCGCGTCGCCGTTCCCCGTCGTCGTGCAGCAGGTGAACAACTCGATGGTGCTGCGGACGATGGACAGGCTCATGCCCTCGCAGGCCAAGACGATGTTCTCCGAGTTCCGGCGCATGCTGGCGAGCGGGCCGTTCCCGCAGGTGTTCAGCGACATCGGCGGCGCGCAGCTGATCACCGTGCCCGCACCCAATCCCGCCGTGCTGAACAGCCCCGGATACCTGGCCGCCAGGGACAGCGTCGTCAAGGTGACGGGGACGGCGCCGAGCTGCGACCGCAGCATTGAGGGCTCCGGCTTCGTCTACGCCCCTGACCACGTGCTGACCAACGCGCACGTCGTGGCGGGGGTGACGCAGGGCCAGACGGTGAGCACCAGGGACGGAGCCAAGTACCCCGCGTCGGTCGTCTTCTACGACCCGCAGGTCGACATCGCCGTGCTCTACGTGCCCGGCCTTGACCTGCCGTCGCTGCAGTTCGCCGGCGAGGCGCAAGGCGGGGCGGAGGCGGTCGTGGCCGGCTACCCGCTCGATCACGCGTTCACCCAGGTTCCGGCGCGGATCGCGGAGGAGCAGTCGGCCGTGGGGCCTGACATCTATCAGACCGGCCAGGTCGACCGGGAGATCTACGAGATCTACGCGGTGGTCCAGCCTGGGAACTCTGGCGGCCCGCTGCTCAGCCCGGCCGGAACCGTCTACGGCGTCGTTTTCGCCGCCGCGGTTGGCGTGCCCCACACGGGGTTCGCGCTCACCGCGTCCGAGGTGGCCAGCGACGCGAGCGCCGGCGCGCAGCAGACCGTCCCCGTTTCGACTCAGGGCTGCGACTAGGCCTCGTCGGGGCGGCGCAGCGCGAGCCGCAGCCTGGCCGCCGGGACGGCCGCCAGGCCATCGCGCTCGATCCGGGCGGCGACGTCCGCCGCGCCGGCCGCCACGAACTCAGCGTCGATACCGTGCGGCATGGAGCCGGAGGCCGCCTGCCCGCCTGGCGGGCTGCTGCCCGCGTAGTCGCCGACCCGCCTGGCGCCGCGCCTGAGCAGTGCCACCGCGCCGCGGGCATTGCCGCGGCGGGCGTGCGTGAGGCCGACGGCGATCTGGGCCAGGCCCCGCCACAGCTCGCGGTCCGGCCCTGCCGAGGACTTCCAGGCCGCCTCGAAGACCTCGTGTGCGTGGAACGGGCGGTCGTTCGCAAGCAGGCTCCCGCCGAGCGCCGCCGCCTCGGCGGGAGTAACCGTCAGGTCGTCAGGGATGGGGGCCACGCCACCTGCCGCGGTGCGGGGAAGCGGCCGGCCGAGTTCGTCGCGGGGCCGCGCGTTCCGCGGCCTGCCGGCGGGATCCCTGTCCCGCGGCTGGCCCGCCGGCGGACGCGGCTGGCTCAACGGTCGGGCTCGGGGTCGGCCAGCCAGCCGATCAGTTCGGCGTCGAAGAGCCCGGGGCGTTCCTCGTGGGGGAAGTGGCCGGCCCCCTCGACGACCTTCCACCGGTACGGTGCCTCCACGTAGCGGCCCGCGCCGCGCGCGGTCTGCGCGGGCACGCACGGGTCCACCGCGCCGTGCAGGTGCAGGGTCGGCGCCGCGACCGGCGACCGCATCTGCCTGGCGTACCGCAGGCCATCCGGGCGCAGGCTGCTGCGGGCGAACCAGCGGTGGTACTCCAGCGCGGTGTGGGCCACCGGGGGGATCCGCATGGCTCGCTGGTAGACCCGGATCGTGTCCTGGTCCGGCCAGCCGGGCGCCGACCAGGACGAGAGGATCGATCCCACGAGCGCGCCGCCGTCCCGCACCAGCTGGCGCTCGGGCAGCACAGGAAGCTGGAAGGCAAGCGGGTAGCCGGCGTGCCCGGACGATCCTGGCGATCCGGGAGCGCGCGAGGTACCCAGCGACCTTGAGGTCCGCAGCGGGCTCGACAGGAGCGCAGCGCGCATCCGCAGCGGGTGTCCCATGGAGACGACGGCCAGCCGTCGCACCGACTTGGGGAAGTAGGCGGCGAGCGTCCACGCGGTCAGGCCGCCCCAGTCGTGGCCGACGACGACCGCGTTGGCCTCGCCGAGCGCGCGGATGAGGCCGGCGGCGTCGGCCGCGGCGGTGACCAGGTCGTAGCCGCGGGGCGGCTTGTCGCTGCCGCCGTAGCCGCGAAGGTCGGCCGCGACCGCCCGGTAGCCGGCCGCCGACAGCGAGACCAGCTGATGCCGCCACGTCCACCAGAACTCAGGGAAGCCGTGCAGCAGCAGGACGAGCGGGCCTTCGCCGCTGCTCGCCACGTGAAAGCGGGTTCCGTTCGCGCTGACCGAACGGTGCGTCCACGGCCCGTCGATCTGGATCACAGGTTCTGATGGCATGGCCACCGGGCTCAACCCCTGGCTAACTGGCGCGCGGTATCTCGGCCGCGGAGGTCGCGCGCACGCTCTCCGGGTTCCTGACCGCAGGGCCCGTCCCGTCCGGGCTCGCCTCGCCGCGGCGCAGCAGCTCCAGGTCCTGCTGGATGGTCCGCCTGGTCATCCGCATGCCGGTCACCTTGCGCACCTTCAGGTAGGCGATGAGGCAGGC
The DNA here is from genome assembly GCA_030038035.1 of Trebonia sp. The sequence goes on along the minus strand of JASHPP010000050.1, from coordinate 948 downwards.
GACGGCACCGAGCAGCACGCAGACGAAGGCCACGATGAGGAACGCGGCCCATTCGGGCAGGCCCGCCTCGACGAGGCCGTACGCGAAGGCAAAGCAGAGCAGGACGATGACCAGGCACCCGACGAACAGGCCGATCGCGACGAGCGCGGCCGCGAGCCCGACCCGCCGCGCGTCCATCCGCAGCTCGCTCTTGGCCAGGCTGATCTCGAAGCGAATGAGCTGCGAGATGTCCTTGGCCGCGAGCGCGACGAGGTCTCCGAGCGACTGCTGGCCGTCGGCGCCAGCTGGCATTCCGCTGCGGACCATGGCGTCCTCTCCCATCCATGCGGGCGCCCCGTCCCGCAATTCGCCAGCCTGGCGCGGATCACACTGAGCACTGCCCGCCAGGTGGTCCAAGGCTATCGCCCGTGCTCGCGATCCTTGGGGGCATCCCGCCACTGACGCGGGTGGCGCCGCGAGGTCCCTTCCCCCCCAGGCGTGCGAACGGCGCCCCGCGCGGGGGCGCCGTCGCCGTCAGCACGTCAGCCCGGCTACCAAGCGTGCACCTGATTCTTGTCAGCCAGCTCGGACACTAATGTCCTGACCTGGCCTGACACGCCTCCCGCGGCTGGTCGCGCGTGGGTACCTGGCTGCCGTGCCCGGACGCTCGGACGTCCGTAGCACCGTTCTACGACGAAATCCCCGCGCTGAAAAGACCTGTGGCGTAATCAATTCGTGATCTCAATCAGTTACCGCGATCGCATGCCGTTAACTGGTGGCTCGCCGGGAGGACATCTGACCGGAGGCGGTCCGGGCCTAGGGCACAACGGTCCGCGCCTGAGCCAAAAACGGTCCGTGCCCGCGACAAAAACGGTACGCGCCTGGGCCAGAAAAGGGGGCGGCGCCCGCCGGGGGGGAGAGCGGGCGCCGCGCGCACGGTCCGGCCCTGGGGGGGGAGGCCGGCTCCGT
>JASHPP010000463.1 GCA_030038035.1 Trebonia sp. | reverse complement strand
CCGCCCTACCCGGTGCTCGCCGCGGGCAGGGTGCTGTGGGCCGGGCAGCCGGTGGCGCTAGTCGTGGCAGACACGCCCGAGCTGGCCGCCGACGCGGCCGAGCTCGTCGCCGCCGACTACGACGAGCTTGCCGCGGTGACGGGCCCGCTGGAGGCGGCGGCGCCGGACGCCCCGGTGCTGCACGCGGGGACCGCGGGCAACGTCGCGTTCACCAGGCGCCTCGTCAGCGGGGACGCGGACGCGGCGTTCGGCGCGGCCGCCTACCGGGTCGGGCAGCGGATGGTCAGCCAGCGGGTGGCCCCGGTGGCGCTCGAGCCGCGCGGCGTGCTCGCCTGCCCCGCCGCCGACGGCCGGCTTGAGGTGCGGATCTCCACCCAGCGGCCGCACGGGATGCGGAGCTGGCTGGCGCAGCTGCTTGGCCTGCCGCCGGAGCGGGTGCGCGTGGTCGTCGGCGACATGGGCGGCGGGTTCGGCGCGAAGGGGCCGATATACCCCGACCAGGTGGCGGTCATCGCCGCCGCGCTGGCGCTCGGCCGGCCGGTCAAGTGGGTGGAGGAGCGCGCCGAGTCGTTCCTGGCCACCAGCCACGGCCGGGACCAGGTGGCCGACCTGGAGATGGCGGTCGACGCCGGCGGGCGGATCACGGCGCTGCGCGGCAGCGTGCACGCGAGCTTCGGCGCCTACTTCACCCCGAACGGCCCCGGCTCCCTCCTCGGCCGCCTCGGCCCGATGCTCCCGCAGGGTTACCGGATCGCGAACTTCGACGTCCAGCTGACCGGCGTGTTCGCGAACACGACGCCGATCGGGCCGTACCGCGGCGCCGGCCGGCCTGAGGCCGCGTACTTCACCGAGCGGCTGGTCGACCTGGTGGCTTACGAGACCGGGCTGGACGCCGCCGAGGTGCGGCGCCGCAACTTCATCGCGCCTGGCGAGTTCCCGTACACCACCTGCACCGGGCTGACCTACGACAGCGGGGACTACGCGGCCGGCCTGGACCTGCTGCTTGAGAAGCTGTCGGCCGGGCCCGCGCCGTCGGCCCCCGAGGGCCATCTAGTCGGCGTGGGCATCGCCTCGTTCGTGGAGCCGGGCGGCATCACCCCGCGCGGCCCAGGCCCCGACGGCCCCGACGGCCCCGTGGGCGACAGGGCGACCGTGAGCGTGTCCGCCGCGGGCGCGGTGACCGTCGCGGTGGGCACGAGCAGCCACGGGCAGGGGCACGAGACCGCGTTCGCCCAGCTGGCCGCCGACCTGCTCGGGGTGGGCTACGAGGACGTCACCGTGGTGTTCGGCGACACCGACACGTCGCCGTTCGGGTACGGCACGTTCGGGTCGCGCAGCGCGGTCGCCGGCGGGACCGCGGTGTACAACGCCTGCCAGGCGGCGCTGGCGGCGGCCCGCCGGGTGGACGCGCCGATGTCGCTGGCGGAGGCGGCGGCGCGGCTCGGCGGCATCACCGCGACCGCGTCCTCCGGGGCGCCGCCTGAGACCTACGCGTCCGGCTCGTACGGCTGCGTGGTGTCGGTCGACCCGGACACCGGCCGGGTGCGGCTGCTGCGGGTGGTCGCGGTCGACGACTGCGGCGTGGTGATCAACCCGCTGCTCGTCGAGGGCCAGGTGCACGGCGCGGTCGCGCAGGGCGTCGGGCAGGCGCTGTCCGAGCACGTCCGGTACGACTCCGCCGGGCAGCCGATGTCGGCGTCGCTGCTCGACTACGCGGTCCCGTTCGCCGCCTCGCTCCCGCCGATCGAGTCCTACCTGCTGTGCACGCCGTCGCCGGCCAACCCGCTCGGCGTCAAGGGCATGGGGGAGAGCGGGACGATCGGCGTGCTCCCCGCCCTCGTCAACGCGGTCATGGACGCGCTGCGCCCGTACGGCATCAGGCACCTGGACATGCCGCTCACCCCGGAGAAGATCTGGACCGCGATCCAGGGCGCCCGCGGCTGACCCGCGCGTATCGTGGTGCAATGCGGGCACGCGAACCCGACTATGACGGCGTCGTCGAGCGGGACGGGGTGCGCGTCGGCTACGCGGTCTACGGCACCGGAGAGCCGGCGATCCTGCTGCTCACGTCGTGGGCGATCGTGCACGCGCGGCAGTGGAAGGCCCAGGTGCCGTACCTGGCGCGGCATTTCCGCGTGATCACCGTCGAGGGCCGCGGCAACGGGAACGCCGGCCGGCCGCCGGCCGCGGCGGCCTACAGCGACCGGGAGTACGCGGACGACGCGGTCGCGGCGCTGGACGCGGCCGGGGTGGACAAGGCCGTGCTCGTCGGCCTGTCGCTGGGCGGCCGGCACGCGCTCCAGCTGGCCGCCTGGCATCCGGAGCGGGCGGCCGGGGTGATCGCGTTCGGGGCGGCGCTGCCCTGGCCGGCCCCACCTGACTTCGATGAGCCCAAGGACAGCTACGAGGGCTGGGGGAAGGCGAACAGGCACTACTGGCTGGCGGACTACCGGGGCTGGGTCGAGTTCTTCATGTCGCAGGTGTTCACCGAGCCGCACTCGATCAAGCAGCGTGAGGACGGCGTGGGCTGGGGCCTGGAGACCACCGCCGAAACGCTGCTGCTGACCCTTCCGGCCGCGGCCGGCGTCACCGCGGCGGACGCCGAGGCCACCTGCCGGCAGGTGCGCTGCCCGGTCCTGATCGTGCACGGCGACGAAGACGGGATCGTGCCCTACGACACCGGCGTGGCGCTGGCCCGCTGGACCGGCGGCCGGCTGGTGACGATCCACCGCGGCGGGCATGGCACGCCGATGCGCGATCCGGTCCGGGCCAACCTGCTGATCCGCGACTTCGCCTCGTCGCTGGGCGGCCCAGGGACGCCGGCGCGGCAGACCTGGACCAGGGGCAGGGACCGCCGCAAACGGGCGCTGTACGTCAGCTCGCCGATCGGGCTCGGCCACGTCCGGCGCGACCTGGCCATCGCCGCCGAGCTGCGGGCCAGGCACCCGGGCCTTGAGATCGACTGGCTCACTCAGCACCCGGTGACGCGGGTGCTCGCGGAGCAGGGCGAGCGGGTGCACCCGGCGTCGCGCTGGCTGGTCAGCGAGAGCTCCCATATCGAGTCAGAAGCGGGCGAGCACGACCTGAACGTGTTCCAGGCCGTCCGCCGGATGGATGAGATCATGGCGGCGAACTTCATGGTCTTCCACGACCTGGTCGCCGACGAGCCGTACGACCTGTGGATCGTCGACGAGGGCTGGGACGTCGACCACTTCCTTTTCGACAACCCCGAGCTCAAGCGGACGGCGTACGCGTGGCTCACCGACTTCGTTGGCTTCCTGCCGCTGCCCGAGGGCGGGGCGGCGGAAGCCGCCCTCACCGCGGACTGGAACGCGGAGCGGGTCGAGCGCCGCCGCCGCTACCCGCGGCTGCGGGACCGCTCGATCTTCGTCGGCGGTCCCGGCGACGTCGCCGACGTGCCGCTCGGGCCGGGACTGCCGACCGCGCGCGAGTGGGCGCTGCAGCGCTACGCCTTCGCCGGGTACGTCACCGGGTTCACCCCGCCGGGTGACCGGGAGGCGCTGCGCGCCGAGCTCGGCTACCGGCCAGGCGAGCGGGTCTGCCTGGTGTCCGCGGGCGGTTCCGGAGTGGGGGCGCCGCTGCTGCGCCGGGTCGCCGCGGCGTTCCCGCTGGCCGAAAAGCAGGTCGCCGGCCTGCGGATGGTGCTCGTGACCGGGCCGCGGATCGACCCGGCGTCGGTGCCGGTGCCCGCCGGCGTCGAAGTGCGCGGTTACGTACCCGGCCTGCACCGGCACCTGGCCGCCTGCGACCTGGCGGTGGTCCAGGGCGGGCTGACCACGTGCATGGAGCTGACCGCGGCGGGCAGGCCGTTCGTTTACGTGCCGCTCGCCCGGCATTTCGAGCAGCAGATCCACGTGCCGCACCGGCTCGCCCAGTATGGCGCCGGCCGGCGCCTGGACTACGCGGCACTCGACCCCGAGTGCCTCGCCGCCGCCATCGCCGCGGAGATCGACCGCCCGGTCGGGTATCGCCCGGTGGAGACCGACGGCGCCGCGCGGGCCGCGGCTCTGCTGGCTGAGCTGCTGTTATCCGGCCTGTTCCTATCTTGCTGTTATCCGCCTGGGAGCCGCGCCATGGCGGCCTTGAGCTCGCCGCGCGATCCGATGCCGAGCTTGCGGTACACGTTGCGCAGGTGGTACTCGACGGTCTTCGGGCTCAGGAACAAGACGGCCGCGGTCTCCCTGGTGGTGCGGCCCTCGGCCAGGCTCACGGCGATCTGCAGTTCCTGGGGGGTCAGGTCGCTCAGCGTGGTCTCGTCCCGCCGTCGCGCGGTCTCGCCGGTCGCGGCGAGCTCGGCCCGCGCCGTCTCCGCCCACGGGCCGGCGCCGAGGCGGTCGAAGACGTCCACGGCGGCGCGCAGCTGCGTGCGGGCCAGCACCCGCTGCCGGTCCCGCCGCAGGCGGGCGCCGTACGCCAGGTGCGTGCGCGCGGTCTCGAAGGCGTCCGCCGTCTGGCCGTGCAGCTCCAGCGCGGTCTCGAAGTGAGCGTCCGACTCGCCTTCGCCGGCCAGCAGCCCGCGGCACCGCGCGGCCCGGGCCAGTGCCCAGGGCTGCGCCTTGGCGTTCGCGTCGTGCTCGAATTCCCCGGCTGCCTTCGCGGCCTCCTCCGCCCGGCCAAGGCGCAGGTAGATCTCGGTGAGCTCGGGCAGCGGAGAAGGGTCGGCATCGGCGATGCCGCGGGCGCGCAGCACCGCGAGCTGCTCCTCGTAATGCGGGAGCGCGGCTTCTGGCCTGCCAAGGCCAAGCTCGAGGTCGCCGAGGGCGGCGATGGCCCACACCTCGCATGCGCCAAGGCCCAGTTCGCGAGACAGGCTGAGCGCCTCGGCGGCGTGCGCGCCGCACTGCTGCGACCTGCCCTGCCTGGCGTCGAGCCGCGCGAGGAAGGCCAGCCCAAAGGCGAGGTCGATGTGCTGGCCGATTTCCCTGGCCAGCCCGATCGCTTCGTGAAAGCCGGCCTGCGCTTCCGCCCACCGGTCCGTGGCCGCCTGATCGATCGCCACATGGATCAGCACGAAGGGCAGTGCGCCGACAGCCGACTTGCGGCGCGCCGCGTCGAGCGCGCGGTAGGCGAGCGCCCGCCCGGTGTCCGCCTCGCGCAGCCAGATCGAGCCCATGGCCGCCCAGGCGAGCAGGCGGGGATCCTCGCGGAGTTCGTCCAGGCCCTCGAGCAGTTCGACCGCGGCGCGGACCGCGGGCGCGCCCGGCTCGTCTTCGCCCGCGAAGATCAGCGCCATGCCCCGCGTTATCAGCGTGAAGAACGCGATGCGGGCACTTGGGTCGGGCGGGGCGAGCGACGCGGCCCGCTGCGCGGCCAGGCGCATGGTCGCGGCATCACCGGCGAAGAACGACGCGTACGCCGCCTCGGCGAGCATCACGACGGCGCGCTCGGGATCGGCCGGGGCGGCCCGCTCGGCGGCAGCCAGCAGGATCTCCCGCCCTGTGCCGACCGGACCGCGGTGGACGGCGATATGGCCGCGCAGGTGCTCGATCGCGATGGCCAGGTCCCCGGCGGGTGCGTACCTGTCGGCTTGCCCGAGCAGCGCCACCGCACGCTGCGCGAGCCCGCCGAGCCACGCGGCGTCGGCCGCGGCGTACAGCAGCCGGCCCTGCCTGGCCTGGTCAGGCGCCAGCCGGGCCGCGCGCTCGAACGCCCGGGACGAGACCTCGTACGCGCCGCGCTGGCAGGCACGCTCACCAGCCTGTTCGAGCGCCGACGATGCCGCATCGTCCGGGCCGAGGCAGGC
>JASHPP010000462.1 GCA_030038035.1 Trebonia sp. | reverse complement strand
CACGGCGCGCTCCTGCGGGCTTTCCCGCAGGCAGTGATCGCAAGACAAGGTGACTGCTAGTCCCATGCCACCACCTGGACCGCCCGGATTCGGACCGCGAGACCGCGCCGTCGCCGCCAGTGGTCACTAAGGGAGGCGGGTGCCGCCGTCGGGGTCGCTCACGGCACGAGGACCCGTCCTGGAGCGCGGCCAGCAGGTTGTACGCGGCCAGCTCGATCAGGCGCTCACGGGCCTTGCGCCGGGCCTGCGGGCTCGCGCCGCCGTGCTTGGGGCACACGCACCCGCCGCGGATCGCCCACCTCCTGCACAGCTCCCCGTCCCGGCCGGTGCGCCCGGCACTTGACAGCCCACCGGATACTGTTCACGTCCACGGTGACAATGGTGCCCTACACGCGGGGCTGCATAGGGGGCCGCTCAGCGGGCCGGTTCCATGGGTCACTTGGCTGTGCAGGGTGTTCAGGTGTCCCCGGCGCAGTCGGGGCATTCGTAGCCGGCCAGGTCCGCGGCGATGGCGCCGACGCTGCGCCGCAGGCCGTGCGTCTCGGCCATGACGCGCTGCGCGGCTCGGATGGACAGGCGGTCGCCGTGGACGAGCTGGTGGGCGAGCCATCGGGCGCGGATGCGTTCCTCGCGCGTGAGCGGCGTGGCCCGGTAGAGGCGCCCGTCCCGGCCGCGCACGCGCACGTCGAGGATCACGTGCCCGCCTCGCGGTGTTCGTGCGGCCATGATGTTCGTGCGGTGTCCAGGTGTTCAGGCCGCTCGCTGGCTTTCGCGGGTCTCGGCGGGCTACCGGCATGGCGCGGGCTGTTCAGGTGCTCTCCGCCACCATGACGTTGGGTCTGCACGGTCAATGGTGCTCCTGGAGAGCCCGCTCGTACGCTTCCCGTGCCGCGATGAACCTCTCATTGGTGCCGCCGCGGTCGGGGTGCGCGGCGGCCATCTCCATGCGCAGGCGCCTGAGTTCAGGCCCGGCTTCCTGCCGCTTGCGCTCCTGCTCGCGCTGCCGGCGGTACAGGTCGTCCTCGGCGGCCTCGCGGGTCGCGTAAAAGTGCGTCCCGGTGAGCCACCAGGGGTTATGGTGGCCGCCGGGGATCCAGATCTTCCCGTCGCGCTCGAGCACCTGCCGGTCGATGTAGCCGAGTCGCGGGTCATCCTCCTCGTGGCGCCGCGTGTCGTAGTAGAGCCGCCTGGCCGTCTTCCTGACCACGGGGACCGCCTCGACCCACCGGCGCGTCTCGGCGAGGTAGTCGTCATAGGGCGTGCAGGTGCAAGGGATGTACAGGTATTCGACCGGGGCGGCGGAGGCCGCGCCCGGCTTCGGCGGCCGTGTCCTGCGTCTCGCGGCGTTGATCCGCTTCAGGCTGGCGGCGGCCGTGCCTGCAGTTCCTGTCCGCGGTCCCGGCTGGCCGCCGAGCCGCACCATGGCGGCGCGCATCGCGGCGAGTGCCGCGTCCTCGGTGTCCTCCCAGCCGCAGAGGTGCGGCCCTCCGTAGACGCAAACAGGATCGTCGCACTGGTGGCCGCGGTCGACCTGGGCAGCGACCCAGAACCAGCGTTTCCCGCTCTTGCAGCGATCCGCGGCAATATAGGCGTAGCGGTCGCTGCGGTCATGCGGCCCTTCCCCGGGCCGTTCGGGCGGCGGCATTAATCCTCCTCGCCATGGTCGGTGAATCCTGCGTCGATGAACGCCCGGGAGAGCGGTTCGCCGCATTTGGTGCACAGCTGGCAGGCGTCTGCGTCCGGATCCGCTACTTCCGCTACCTGTGCTACGTCGCTGGTCAGGGGCACCATGGAGGTAGCGGGTAGCACTTGCTGTCCGCTACCCGCTACCGCAGCGCGGTCGCTGACCTGCCCGGTAGCCGAGGTAGCGGAGGTAGCGCTCCCTCCTGGCGCGTATCGCTTCCAGGCATCATGGAGGTGCTCGCGGCGGTAGCCCTTGCGGTTCACCCCGTCGACTTTCACGTCGGTGGAGGAGACGCCGTAGGGCTTGAGTAGCTTCGCCAGGTCGCGATGAGTTAGCGGGCGGCCGAAGTAGTCGGCCCACGGCGCCTCGCTGATGTCATGCAGTTTGGCGAGGATCGTCTCCCCGTGCATCGCGGGCTGATCACCGAACACGTTGCGGAGGTCGGCGAGCAGTCTTTCGCCGAGCGTGGCGTCGGCCGCGTCTCCGGCAGCGCGGTGAGCACCTGGGCTGCTTTGCGCGCCCGGGCTGGCCATTCGCCTCCGGCGAGATCGGCGATCGCGATCAGGGACTCCCAGACGTCCCCGAAGATCGCGTCCGCCTCGTCGAGCATGATCGTCGGCGGATCTTGCTCGCTTGCCGAGCGCACCAGGGCCGCGGCGCTGATGTCGGCGGTGGCAAGCGGGTTGCGGACGAGCTGCGCGAGTCCGTCGATCAGACGGGACTTGCCGCACCTCTTCACCGGGGATTTGATGACCAGCCGGGCGGCGAACTCGAGCTCGCTGGCGATGTGGGTCGCGGCGGCGTACAGCGTCACCGCGTCGGCGGCCTCAGGCGCGGGGAAGACTACATAACGCGTCAGTACGGCGCGCACCTCATCGAGTACCAGGGCACCCCCGCGGACGGTCGGCTGGTCAAGGTCGTTGAGGTTCACCGGACCGCCTTCCTGGCCGCGCCCCTGGCCGCGCTGTCGATCGTGCGGCGCGCCTCCTGCTCGCTGAGCCCGGTGGCGACGGCGGCGGCCACCAGGCCGTCAAGGTCGCCGTGTCCGCTCTCAAGCGCCCGGCACGCCGCCCAGAACAGGCCGTCGTTACGGTTGCCTTCTTTCTGTCCGGCGACCCATGCGGCGAGCCTGCCGAGGTCGCCCGCTGCCTGACCGGTAGGCCTGGCCGCCGGCCCGGGCGGGTCGAGCAGACGGGTGACGGCCTGCCAGTCAAGCCGCCCGGTCGCGCCCGCCCGGTGGTCGAGCAGCTCGTACGGCTTACCGTGCACCCTGCTCGGCGGCGTGAGCACGTAACCGCCGGCCGAGCGGAAGTCGAGGTGATGACGCGGCAGCTTCCCGTTCCGCTGGGCGGTGCCCTCGTAGTAGGAGTGCAGTCCGCCGCTCGGCGTCCGCACGAGCGCCTGGGCGCCGGCGAGCAGCCCGGCGGCCTTGAGCCGGTTGAATGCCGCCCACCCGTTGCGAGCTGCTCGCGCTGCGCTGGCGGGACGTGGACCTGGACGCGGCGACGGTCAGCGTGCGGCGGTCGGTCGGCGTCGTCAAGCACCTCGGACAGGCGCGGGAGATCAGGGAGGGCACCACCAAGACCGCCGGGCCGCGGGTGATCGACATCGACACGGCCACGGTCGCCGTCCTGCGCGCCTGGAAGCGCGAGCGCGGCCTGATGGCGTTCCAGCTCGCCTAGGACGGGGCGCTCGCGTTCGGCAACATCGAAGGCCAGTTCCGCGATCCGGAGACCTTCTCCAAGGTGTTCAAGACCACGCAGGCACGGTGCCCGCGAGCTCGGCGGCGGCGCGCCGCCTGAGATCAGGCTGCACGACCTGCGGCACACGCACGCGACGCTGCTGCTGACCGCCCGCGAGCCGGTGCACGTCGTGTCGCAGCGCCTCGGCCACGCCTCCCCGATGGTCACGCTCACCGTTTACGCGCACGTGCTGCCGGGTTCCCAGCGCGAGGCCGCAGGAACGTTCGCCCGGCTGATCGAGGAGGCCCGCAGTGCGTGAGCCGAGTGTCAAACCGGTGTCACGGCCCTCTGCCGGGCCGGA
>JASHPP010000461.1 GCA_030038035.1 Trebonia sp. | reverse complement strand
CAGGCACGCCCGCGAACAACCTCACCCCACACGGGAACCGCACGCCCGCAGCGGCAGCATGCCCGCAAACCAGCCCTGCAAGCAGAACGCAGCCAAGCAGACACCAAACGCCTGCGACACGCAGCAGCCACCGGCTGCGCGGCAGAATGTCAGACCGAAACGTGAAAATAGGCCCCACTCAAACGTGAAGACCTCATTGTGGAGCTAAGGGGATTCGAACCCCTGACCTTCTGCATGCCATGCATCGGCGCTCCGTCTGAGGCCGCCGCAGCAGGTCGGGTTCTCGCAGGTCAGAGCGGTGCGAGAGTCTGAGGGCGTCGTGCTGGGTCTGCCGAAATCTGGGGTCGTTGGCACTTGGTTTGGCACTGGCTCTCTCCACCTCTCGATCAAGGGAGCTTCACCATGGCAATCCGGATCACTGACACCGAGATGGCGCTGCACCGCCGGGTAGCCGCCGTGGCCCCGGCCGCCGTCCAGGGGAGATCAGGCGGTGGTCACCACCGTGGACGGCGTAATGGAGCGGCTCTGTCGGCGGTGCCGGCCATAATCCGGCCATGAAACTGAGGCGGCTGCGAGACGGCGACGTCCTCGAGGACGGCGACGTCGTGCTGGTGCGCGGGGGTGACCTCGACCCGGGCGTCCTGTCAGAGGACGCGGTGCGCTATCACAGCATCTACGGCGTCTACGGGATTTCGGTTTTCGCCGTCCGCGGCGCCACCATCGATGAACTCGCCCAGCAGGCGCCTCTGGTCCGCTTCGATCGCCTGAGCCTGCTGACGGTCAGGGATGTTCTTGCCGCGGGGATGAGGCTGGAGCCGACCGGCCGCAACCCCCGTCACTTCACCGTAGGCTTTGATGACCTGGAGACCGGTGTGCAGCGGCTTGCCAGCTGCGCGCACAGGGTCGTGCCGAACGCCTACCACGACGCGTAACCTGGTTAACGGAGGAACTTTGATGGACGCGCGCATCGACTTGGCAGCCGACCTCAACGACGAAGACGATGAGGGACTCGGCTGGTCCACGCTGAGCGAGGCCAGTGACCCCGCCCGCATCCGTCCCGGGGTGATGGTGGTGGCCGGGAACCGCCAGGCCCAAGCAGTCGTCCGGGTGGTGGCTGTCGATGACGACGGGCAAGTCCATTTCGCCGTCCTGCCCGGGTCGGTGGCGAAGAACAGCCACCTCATCGGCCGCGCCCTGGCCTGAGAACCTGCCGAGTTCCAGCACATCGCCCGGGACCTGCATGTGCGTGGGCCAGCAGTCTCTCCGTCCAACCCGATAGGTGCCAGTGACCTGGCAGGCAGGGCCACGCAGGCGAGCACCGAGACCGCGTTTGTGCTGGTGGCGGAGGCGGACGGGAATCGAACCCGCCAGCAACGCGACGCCGCTCTCTGGTTTTGAAGACCGGCGCCAGCGAGGACGACCGCGCAGTTGGTGAGTTCGACGCTGTCATTTGCCCAGGTGGTTTCGTCGGTCTGTTTTGGATCTGACCCGTATTTCGTGAAGATAACGGGCCCTCGTGGGGCAGAAGCGGCCACTCGTAACGATCTGGGTCATTTCACCGTGTGACCGGCGCGTTGCCTCCGGGGAAAGAAGGACCCCTGGTAGGCCGGCGGTTGTCTGCGATCCACTCCATTTCGGAAGAGCATAGTCGACTATGGTCGTTTATGATCTACCTTGGTAATCCGAGAGCGCACTGGAAGTGTTCTGGTGACGTGCAGCCGGTCAGACGCACTACGCTCCGGAGCGATCACCCTCCAGGGACCTGAAAGCCTCCGGCGGCCGTCCCCGGATGGTTCACCCTTCCGGTATTCGCCGCAGTACCGCGGCCTCCCCGGTCATGACGCCCGCTCCGATGCCGGTCACCGTGCTGCGGGCTGCGGCTGCCGACTCGGCGCGGCCGGGCAGCGTGTTCCCTGTGCCTTGCCGGCGGTGCCGGGGCAAGGCGGCTCGCATCGCCCGGCACCACTGAGTTTCCCGGTCTGACTCCGCTGGAGCGCAAATTGCAGCGGGTTATGCAGGAGCCCGAAAGCCTAGACGTGCCCAAACGCGGATCGTATTGTCTTGATTGCAGCCTGTAGGGGTTGTGAAACGAGCATCCGGTAAACCCTGCCGGGTGCCACCGCGCCGGCTCGACGGCCATGCGAAGGACTGGACTTTACCGGCCCTTCACCAGGCCCCGTCGGCCAGCGCTGCTGAGCCGTTGCGCGGCCTTGTTACCCGAAGCAGGGCCGGGAGCCCCGCGAACTCCCAGCCCGTCCCCGACCGCGGAGAAACCCATGACGGACACCCTGTACCGCGACGAACCCGCCGGCCTCATCTGCGACCCCCCTGACACCGTGCCCCAAGAGGACGACCCGGGCCAGTCATGGAGCTGCGGGCCGTTCGGCTACTGGCCCGCCTGACCCGGCACCGGGCGGGACCACTTCCCGGGCGCCGTCCCGCCGGACCTGGCGGCACCGGTTTCGCGGACCGTCGCGCCGGTGATCACGAGGCGGGCTCTTGCACGTCATCGCCGCAGCCCCAGGGTGGCGGAGCGCGCTCACTGTCACCGTAGCCCGCGATCTTCCAGGGCTTACAGAGCTGGCAGCCCTTCCAGCGCCGGGTGCTCGTCCTCGCCATGTAGGCAGTGTGTCATGTAACGCGGGTATCCCGGCGATGAGCCGCAACCCGCGGTACGTCAGCCCGGCGGCCCGTTTTCGCGCTCCCGGCCGATCTTCGCCGTGGACGCCGGCCACGCTTCCGGGCAATGCTGGGCGACGTCGTCAACGACGACGAAGACGACCCTGACGAGGGCAACTAAAGGCCCAAGGCACTTTGGTCCCTGGTTTGATGCTTAATCACCGAACAGGCGTACGAAAACCGGGGTGGAGCTAAGGGGATTCGAACCCCTGACCTTCTGCATGCCATGCAGTATGGTTTCGTCTGATGGTGTCGCGCTAGGTCTCGTTACCGCAGTTCAGATCCGCTGCAGTGTCCGGAGAGGTCCGACTCGGCCTTGCGGGAACTGGGTGCGTTGGGCCTTAGTGGGTAGCTCCGTTAATTCGTCGTGGGTTCAGTTGCCGGGTTCGTGGCCGAGGCCGGCGAGGTGGACGGTGCAGGCGGTGTCGAGGGCTTGCTGGGGTGTTCCGGTGGGCAGTCCGGTGAGCAGGATGGCGTCTTCGTACCGGTCGTGGGCGGCGGAGTAGATCGCGAAGCCGAAGGAGTGGGCTGAGCCGCCGTAGCGGAGCCGGAACAGGGGGATCTGGTCGCCGTCTGGCAGGACGCCGGTGATCCAGGCGAACGGCCCGCGATACC
>JASHPP010000460.1 GCA_030038035.1 Trebonia sp. | reverse complement strand
CAGGCCTACGAGCGCGGCGACATGCTGGCGCTGACCTTCGACTCGGCGGCTGACGAGGCGAAGTGGATCTGCGACCGGATCACGCGGCTGCGCGGCGCTGCGTTCGCCGACACACCGGGTGCCGAGCCGCGCGGCCTGTCGTGGTCGGACTTCGCGGTGCTGTTCCGTTCGGTGTCGAACGACGCGGGTGAACTCGTGGACGAACTGCGGCGGCGGTCGGTCCCGTACGTGATTAAGGGACTCTCCCGGCTGTTCGAAGCACCGGAAGTGCGGGCGTGCGTGGCGTGCTTCCAGTACGTGCTGCAGGAGGTGTCGGCCGACGACGTGGTGGCCGCGTGGCTCGCCGCGGACGCGGGGCTGACACGGTCCGCGCTGCTGTCGGCCCTGCCGATCCTCGAGGAGGCGCGGAACTGGCAGCAGGGCGAACGGTGGGGAACGTACAACATCCAGCGCACCTACCTGCGGTTCCTTGAGGCGCTCGCGATCCGCGAAGAAGCTGTCCCCCCATTCGCCCAGGGGGCGGCCGAGGGGTCAGCAACCCGTGGTGAGCTGGTCTTCTACAACCTGGGCAAATTCTCGCAGGCGATCTCCGACTTCGAGCAGATCTACTTCCAGTCCGCGCCGCAAGCGAAGTACGACGCGTTCGTGAAGTGGCTGGTCCACCAGGCGCCGGACTACTACGCCGAGAGCGACGCCGACGTCGGGTACGCGACCCCCGACGCGGTGACGATCGCAACCGTGCACCAGGCGAAGGGCATGCAGTGGCCGTGTGTCTTCGTGCCGGCGCTGCGGAAGAGCCGGTTCCCGTCCCGGCGGTCTGGCGGGCTCAACGTGTTCCACGTGATCCCGGCCGCGGCCGTCCCGGACGCGGAGCGGTACCGGGGCACCGGGGCGGACGAGATCCGGCTGTTCTACGTGGCCGTCACCCGGGCACAGAAGTACCTGCACTTGTCCTTCTCTCCGGCTGAGTCGACGCAATACAGGGGGCGCTCGCCGTTCTTCGACTTCGCGACCCGCAACCAGTACGTGCTGACCGCCGAGCCGCCTCTCGGGGCCGGCGCCGTCCGCCTTGAGCCGCGGGCCCGGCACGAAGTACCGGATGTCACTCTCAGCTTCAGCGACCTGAAGTACTTCTTCGAGTGCCCGTATGAGTTCAAGCTCCGGTTCCTCTACGGATTCAACCCGCCGCTGCATGAGGCCCTGGGGTACGGTAAGTCCCTGCACGACGTGATGGCCGAGGTACACAAGCGGGCGATCGCCGGCGACATCGTGTCCGGCCTGGACGCCGAAGAACTGGTCGACCGGCACCTGAACACGCCGTTCGCGTACCCCGCGCTCCGCGCCGACCTACGGCGGGCCGCGATCCGCGCCGTGCGGCGGTATGTGGAAGCCAACCGGGCAGCTCTCGTCAACACGCTCTACTCCGAACAGCAGATCCAGGTCCACGTCACGCCGGGCATCACGGTCGACGGGCGAATCGACCTGATCAAGCGGCTGGACACCGGCGAGACCTCGATCGTGGACTTCAAGTCCACCGAGCGCGCCCAGGCCGAGGACATCACCCGCGATCAGCTGCACATCTATGCGGTCGGCTACCAGGAGCTGACCGGACAGGACGCGGACGTGCTCGAGGTCCTCAACCTGGACGAGAAGGGCAAGAACACGAGGGAGATGGTGAACGCTGCCCTGCTCGGCGAGATCAGGGACAAGATCGCGGTCGCGGGCGAGGACCTGCGGGCAAACCGCCTGCCCCGGCTGGGTCATTGGTGCGGGACCTGCGAATCCTGTGACCTGGCAGGCCTATGCCGGACACGCCAGTGACTATTATCGATGTTTTTATCGAATCGTGTTATGCTGTTCGAGGAGTCCGCCCCAGAGGGAGGTGGAGAATATGACAGCCTCCGCCGACCACATCAAGGCGCTAGTCCGGGCGCACGCCGCCGGAGACGAGGCCGGCTTCTACTCGATCGCGCTGCAAATGGCCGCGAGCGCTGCCCGGCGCGGCCAGAACCGGTTCGCCGACGACCTGAAGAACCTGATCGACGCGGCGCGCGCCGAGCGAATCCCCCGGGTGACGCCAACCCCGGTGATCCAGCCGCGGGGCGAGCTCGCCGATCTGGTGACGGCGGAGTACCCGGATGTCCGTCTTTCCGACATGACGCTCAGCTCGGCTACGCGAGAGCAGCTCGACCGGGTGCTGCACGAGCAGCGCCAGCGCGACCTGCTTGAGTCGCACGGGTTCCCGCCGATCCATCGTCTGCTGCTCACTGGCCCGCCGGGCACCGGGAAGTCGATGACCGCTTCGGCGCTCGCCGCGGAGCTGTCGCTGCCACTGTTCACGATCAGGCTTGATGCGCTGATAAGCAAGTACATGGGTGAGACATCGGCGAAGCTGCGGGTCATTTTCGACGCAACCGTTCGCACGCGTGCGGTGTACCTTTTTGACGAATTTGATGCAATTGGCGCACAACGGACTGCCGGGAATGATGTCGGAGAGGCCAGGCGCATTCTTAACACGTTTCTCTTGTTCCTTGATGACACTCAGCCGGAAAGCCTGGTCGTAGCGGCTACCAACCACCCTTCCTTGCTCGATTCAGCGCTCTTCCGCCGTTTTGACAGTGTGATCGCATATACTCTACCTGATTCCGTACAGGCCCTCGACGTACTGCGGCGGCGCCTGGGTGCCGTGAATACGTCCGCGGTCTCTTGGGATGAGGTAGAGGAACACGTGAATGGGCTCAGCCAAGCGGAACTCGTCCGCGCCGCCGAGTCGGCGGCAAAACGAGCAATTCTCGACGGCAGCGCTTCGGTGACCACCTCCGCTCTCGTCACGTCCCTCGATGAGCGCCGCTTGGCGCACCATGACTGAGGGACCACTGCCGGATAGCCTCTGCCTGCTCAGTTCCTGGCAACTCACGGGCGTTTCGGCGTAGCCGGGTTGCCTCACGCAGGAGGCCCGCGGCTTCTTTAAGCTCCCGGGATTCGCTGCGGCCCGGCACTGACTGGCCAGTCGCAGGAACGGTCCGTAGCAGCGCATCGAGAAGAGCTCGCTCCTGGCCCTTCGCTCCCTGGTCCGTAGCCGTCCGTAGCCGCGCCACATGACTAAGAGCCACCATCCACTCTCCGGTCCCGACAGTGATCGTCGCCGGCCGATGCTCCCCCCGCTTACGCTGATGGCCGTGCGCTAGCGCGTTTATCCCGTTGAGGGGGAGCGTAAACCAGACGGCCGTCTCACGGCGGCTCATGGGAATGATGATCCCCAACACCCGGTCATCGGTGATCGTAATCGCGCAGCCACCAGTGAAACTTCGCTCCTGGCGAGCGTCACTGCCCTCCACGTCGAATCGCTTGCCAGTCACCCTCGCCACGCCGGCCCATGTACCAACTAGCTTCTCCGCGTCATCCAGCGGATAAGGGATCTCCTGCCCATCGCAGCGCATGCCGAGGCGTTCCACCCGATATGACTGATTCCTCGCGCTGACCAAAATCGACCCGAACAACATGCTGCCCTCACGATGCCAGCACAACGCTAAAGACACGCCGCCAAAGATTCCCAGGCCAGGACGGTCTGCAGTTCGCGCAGGACCTTGTAGAGGCTCATCCCGGCGCAGGGGCTTTTGGACCGGTCCTGATCATCGTGCAGAAGGCCTGGGCGAGGGCGGCGAGCGTCACATGGCGGTGCCAGCCGGCGAACGAGCGGCCCTCGAAATGATCCAGCCCGAGGCCGGTCTTCAGCTCACGGTAGTCATGCTCGATCCGCCACCTGATCTTGGCCTGCCGGGCGTCGCAGGAGTTGCTCGGTCAAGTCGTTTGCCCGCGGTGTCGTCGTTGACCGCGGGAGGGAACCGTTACCACCCGCGCTCGCGGTAAGCGGGACCGTCCCTGCCCGGCTAGGTATCGTGGCCAGGTTGGTGGTTTCCGAAGGTGAGCAGGGGGACGTCGTACATGCCGTGGTCGGGCGGGCGGGTCATGGCGGGCGCGGTTACCTCGACCACGATGATCTCGACGAGGAACTGGACGCGGGCGGCCAGCAGGTGGCTGGTGTACCCGGTCGCTGAGTGCTCCTTCAGGCCGAGCGTGGTGTGGACGTGCGGGAGGATGCGTTCTTCCTGCTCGTCCCACGCGATGGTGCCGCAGCCGAGTGCCTCGGCGTTGGCCAGGTGGACCTTGGACCAGACCGGGGCGGCGGAGTCGTCGAGCTTGTCGCAGGTGCCGACGATGTCGGCTTCGGCGAACGCCGCGAGGAACATCGGGATGTAGCCGGCGTGGATGCCGTTCTCGCGGCACAGCTCGTCCAGGGCGGGGAAGAAGCTCTCGCCCGCGTCGAACCGGGCTGCGAAGGTGCGGCCCGTGGTCAGCTCGCTGATGCGCACTGGTGTCGGCGTCCTTTCGTGGCTGGGGGTTACGGCTGGCTGTATCCGCCTGCTGCCTGGAACGCCGCGCGGATGTGCCCGCGCCCGGCCCCGCTGGCGAGCAGGAGGTGCAGGAGTAGCCGTGCCTTGAGCGGGTCGAGGAACCCAGCGCTGACCAGGCCGCGGGCGAGCAGGTCCTGTTCGGAGCCGGGGAAGCCGTAAGTGGCGGCGAGGACTGTCCCGGCGCCGGTACGGGAGGCGAGGACCACCGGGATCCGCGCGGCGAGGTCGTCCAGCGCGGGCAGTACGGCGGCGGGGACGTGCCCGGCGCCGAACGCGGCGACCACCAGGCCGTCGAAGCGTCCCGCGGCGGCTCGCAGCCACTCGCCGTCGTCGCCGAGCGTCATGGTCACCAGCCCGGTGCGCACCTGCCTGGACGGGCCGGATCCCGGCAGTGTGAGTCGGCCGACGGGGCGGGCGAGCAGGCGGACCTGTCCCTCGGTGACCCGGCCGAGCGGCCCGGCGGCCGGGGACGTGAACGCCGCGACGCCGGTGGCGTCGGTCTTGCGGACGAACCGGGCGGCGTGGATCTCATCGGCGAACACGACCAGGCAGCCGAGACCGCGCAGCAGCGGGCTGGCGGCGGCCTGGATGGCCGCGAGGATGTTGGCCGGGCCGTCCGGCCCGGCCATGGCCGGGTTGCGCATCGCCCCCGTCACCACGACCGGCGCCTCGCCCGTGTGCAGCAGGTCAAGCAGGTAGGCGGTTTCCTCGATGGTGTCGGTGCCCTGGGTCACCACCGCGCCCGCCGGGGCCTGTTTCGCGATCGCGGCGGCCAGTTCCGTGATGTCGCCGATGGTCAGCGACGCGCCGGGTACCTGCCGGAACTCATGCACCTCCACCGTGACGCCGGTGCCGTCCAGGCCCGGCACCGCCGCCAGGAGCTGCTGCCCGGTCAGCGCCGGGGCGACCCCGCCGGGATCGCCGGCCTTCCTGGCCATGGCGATGGTGCCGCCGAGAGAGAACACCGCGACGCGGGCGGGTGAGGATCGGGTGGCAGTCATCAGCTCTCTTTCCGCTAGCCGAGGCCGCAACGGGGGAACAGCGTAGCGAGCCTCACCGGCTAGCGGTACTGCGGCCCGCATGGCCGACGAAACGGAGCGCGGCGTCAAGCGCCTCGGTCGACAGCAGCCGGCTCCGCGGCCGGGCCAGCCCGGCACAGCCGTGCTCGCCGAGGTCGGCGCAGCGCTGCCACAGCCAGGGCCAGTCCAGGCCGAGGTAGGCCGCCAGCGCCGCGAGGCGGCCCGTCGGCGTGGGAGCCTCGGTCACCGAGTGCGCGGCGACATGCCCTGTGACGTCGGCGAAGATGCTGACAGCCGGGCCGCGGCCGACGCAGTCGGCGTGCCAGGCGCCCTCGGCACGGACCCATGTCGCGATGACGGCGCGGTTGCCGGGCAGCAGGACGAACCCGTCGATGTCTGCGTACTCCGGCTCGGTGCAGATCTTGACCCGGATTCCCAGGGCCTCCATCAGCGCGACCGACAGGAGGAACAGGATCCGCTCCCACCGGGTCGTTGACGTTACGGCGTCTTCCGGTACGCAAAATCCCCTGACAACGGGTTCGGCGGTCCCGGCGAACTGCCCTTTGATCTGCCGGAGGTAATCGTGCTTGTGGCGGAACAGCAGCCAGGCGCAGGCTTCCTCGCCGGTCTGCTCGCGCGTCCAGAAGGCGGGCAGTCCTGCAGGGCTGGCCAGGTTGCGCAAGATGTGCCGGGCGCAGAAGCTGGAGCCGAGCCACAGCCTCGCCGCCGCTGTCAGCCCGGCTGCCGCCTCGGAGCCAGCGATCACCTGCGGGGACTGCCCCGGCTCACAGAACTGCCGGTGCTGCCGGTCAAGAGCGCTGTCGTCTGCGAGCAGGGCGTCGTCCAGGCTGGTCACGGCCCAGATGATCCCGTACGTGAGGTCATCGATCTCATAGGCGCGCGGGACGGTGACCGCGGTGGGGACACCCGGCGAGCGGTTGATCCTGCGGTGCGCTTCGCGCAGGTCCACACCGTACAGCCGTGCCGGTTCCTGCTGCTGCTCTGCTACGCCTGCCAGCATTGCGCGGTGCGATGTCTGCGCGAGCTGGTCGAGACGGCGCCCGCCGGCTACCGGGAGGTAGACGCTGCCGTCGGCGGCCGTTTTCAGGGGGTGAGCCTGCACGGCCAGTGCGCTGGCCACGTCAAGCGCACGGCCGGCCGGAAGGCGTACCAGCCAGTCCATGCCCTGATCGGGTACCGGGGCAGACATGCGGACATCCGGCCACTTGGCCCGGACCGCCAGCTCGAACGCGTGAGCGTCCTCCAGCCCGTGCCGCGTGACTAGCCAGTCGGCGTCCGCCGGGCCGGGTGTCCCGGCTGCGGTCCCGGGACGGGCGGGGCCAGGAGCGTAGACGCTGCTGGCCAGGGCCTGCGTCACCGCGATCTGCGGTACCGCCTGTCGGCCAATGCCGTCTTTGGGAGTGGCCGGGGCGGTCCCCGTCTTGCCCAGCGCGAGTAGCTCGGCGGCGGGGAGCTTGTGCCGGTCGTGGAAGTCGATCAGGTCGAGAACGCCGCACTGGTAGACCTCGGCGAGAACGCACAGGCCGGTGACGGACGGCTTTCTGGTGCTCAGGGGCCAGTTCTCCCATTCGCTCAGCCGTGATCCCGTCAGTGACGTCACAGGTTCCCCGGCGTCTCTCGCGCGGACGGCGTTGAACCGCTCGGCTGACTCCTCCAGGGTCCAGCCCCATGCTGTTCGCCAGGCAGCCCGTGGCCGGAGCCGGTACCGGCGCGCCATCTCGGAGGCGATCTCGGCGCGGCTCATTCCCAGCCCCCGCATCTGCTCGCGCAGCTTGCGCTGCTCGGCTCGCTGGCTGGTATTCCGCGCCGGCACTTCGCTCACCTCCCGCCAATGATGTCGTTACCGGCACTTCGCTGGCCGTAAGCGCCTTGGGGCGCAGCACATCACGGCTCTGCCCGGACCGACGGCTGGCCCGTCACTACGGTAATTCCCTGGCGCGGGCCGACGGGCATGAAGGCGGCCCTGATAGCGGGAGGAAAGCACCGCTTGTCCGGTGTTGTTGCTGCGTGGCGTGCTGGCGAAGCGGGAGGAAAAGATTCTCATCCGGCAGGCCAGCAGGTGGCCTGGTCAGGAATCGGCAGGTGCTGCCTGAAGCCCGGCTCGCGTCGCCACTGTCCTGATGCGTCCTTCAAGGTGGCTGCGCGCCTGATAGACATCGCCTGCCACGCCGCTCATGGCAACTGCCGCGGTAATGATCACGTCGGCGAGTTCGTCGAGCAGGTCGCTGCGTTCACGGTAGTAGGCGGCCAGGGCGAGGGTCAGTGTGGTCTTGCCGGAGGCGTGCGTTCCCTCCACCGCCAGGACCGTGCAGTCGCGCATCATCCCCGGTCTCCTAGAAGGGCAGCGAAGACGGGACTCGCCGTCCAGGCGAACGCGCCGCCCAGGCCGTCTGCGAGAATCCGGTTGACGTTCAGCCCGGCTTCCCGCTGGCCGGCCCCGGCGGCGCACAGCGCTGCCAGCGCGGTCGACAGGGAGTGCCGCAGGTTGAGCACGCTGATCTTCTCGCGGGCGGCCGTGTCGCCGGCGTCGGTCCAGCGGCGGTGCAGGGCGGTCATCGACGTCCCGCGCAGTTCCGGCTGGGTAACGTCTAGCCGCAGGTCGGCGCACACGTCAACGAGCCGTCGGCTGGTACCCGACAGGACATGGCCGATGTCGTACCGGGTGTCGATCACGCGCGGGATGCCGCCTGCGGGGGCCCGCCGCTCGTGCCAGGCAGCGCGCAGCGTGTCCACCGCGGGCAGCGGCCGGTCGGCTGCGTTGCCGAGCACGGCTAGGTCGCTGCACAGCTGGTGGCCCGCTACGAGACCGGCATGCTCGATGACCTGGGCCAGGGCGCTGTCCGCGCTGGCGATCAGGTCACTGGTTTCTGAGGTGCTCTCCACGTAGGCGGACGTCCAGGTGAAGCTGGTTTCCGCAAGGCTGGCGGGGAAGCCGGGCGCGGGAAGGGCGATCCACATGACCGAGTAGCAGAACGGGACGTTCCCGTTCCTGACGCGGTAGTTCTTCGTCCACTCCACGTCGACTGCTGCCGCGGTCGCGCCGCCCGGCGGGCACGCGGGCGGGCCGTCCTGCCCGCTGCCTGTGATGATCAACGGCTGTCCTGGTTTGCCTCGTGTCGGGAACGCTAGGAGACAGTCTGCCCGCACGGGACGCCGGGCCGGGCCGTATCCGGGAACAGGTCCCAGGCCGTAACGTCCATGATCCGGGTCGTGTCCAGCGCGCCATCCCACCCGTACAGCCCGCTCTTCCTGGCGCAGGCAAGGGCGATGACCAGAGCCCGCTCCACAGCAACGGCCGCCAGGCGCTCGGCCGCCTCCGGGACGGCGGTGCCGGCGGGGAGGCTGCAGTCTGCGCACGGCGGGGATGCCGTGATGCCGGCGTTGCGGCATGCGACCGCGAGGTCGCCGCCGTGGGTGCAGGAGTCGATCATCTCGGCCTTGCCCCTGGCGCGGGCCCCGCCAGGGTTCCAGTCGGCCTCGACGGCGGCCAGGCCCCTGGCTCTCGTAACGGGCACGTGCCGGCGCAGGGCGCGCACGCTGTCCGCCAGCGCGTGGCCCGCGAGGAACCGGGCATGTCGCCTGGCCTGCAGCAGGTCCAGGCCCGCCACGCTGGCCAGCGCCGGGAGGTCGTCATCGCTGGCGGCGCTCGCGGCGCGGAACCCGAAGGCCAGGGTGTCCTCGGCCACGGTGACAGTACGGGAGCGGTGCAGTGCAAGGTAGGCGAACGCAATGGCGGCCGGCACGCGGACCTCCGGCCCGGCAGGCAGGACGGCGAACGCGGCGAGCATCGGACCCGGCCGCCGGTACAGCTGCTGGCTGGCCCGGTAGGGGTCATCCGGCCAGGCCAGGTTCGTGTAGGTGCGCATCAGCGTGCCGCCCGGGGAACGGTGTGGATGCTGGCACCGAGGTACTTGGCGTAGTGGCTGACCTTGTACGGGTAGCGTTCCCAGATCGCGGGCACCGGCTCGTGCAGCAGGTTCCCCAGGCGCAGGAACAGGTCAGGCTGGTCGTAGACCGGCCAGGCGTTCGCGGTCCCGTCTGGCTCGACCACGATCATGTGCCCTTCGGTCCCGGCCGTCCACGGGGTCAGCCGTACCACTGGCCGCCAGCCGTGGATGCCCCGCAGCTCGGTCAGCCGCGCGAACACGTCCCGGGCCTCGTCCACGGTGATGAACTCCTGCTCGTCCATGCCGAGCGCGTTACCCTTGCGCAGCGGCAGGATCAGCTTCAGCTTCCCGGCGTCCAGCACGTCGGCGATCTGGTACAGGTACGGCAGCCCGTGCAGCCCCGAGCGCTGCACCACCGCCGACAGTGAGATCGGGATGCCCTCGCTCATGAAGGCCCGCACGCCCGTCATGACCTTGTCGTAGTCCCCGCGTACCCGGCGGAAGATGGCCCGGGGGCCGTCGAACCCGATGTTCGCGAATGCGATCTTCCCCGCCAGCCTCGGAGCCGTCTCCACGCCACGGGTGGCGTTCGTCGGCAGCCCGATGATGAACCCCGAGAACATGTCCACGATGTCGACCAGGTCGCGGCGCAGGAGCGGCTCCCCGCCAGACAGGAATACCCGGTGCACGCCCGCGAGGTTGTCTTTGATCGTCTCCAGTTGCGTGAGAGTCGGATCCGGGAGCTGAAGGGTCTCAGAGCAGAACACGCACCCGAAGTCGCACCGTTTAGTCACCTGCACGATGACCGACAGCGGCGCTGCGGCGGCGCCGGCCAGCGCACCCGGGTCGGCTCCCGGGGCGGGAGAGAAGTGGTGCCCGCTGGTGAAGGAGATACCGTCGGCAACGGCGCGCTCCTGTTTGGGCAGCATCGCCGGCATGCCGAGTGCTGTGGAACTGGTCATCGTCATCTCCGGTCTGGCTAAGGGAAACGGGAAGACGCCTTTCAGTCTCCGGGCGATGCGACGGCAGTTCATCATCCATGCTGAGAAGCTTCCGCTCCCGCCCGGCGGCCGCCCGTGAACAGCGCAAACCCGCCTCCCGCAGGCTCGATGCTCCCCGTTGCCTGCAGCAGCGCACGCGCCGGCTGATCCACCAGGCAACGGGGCCGCTAACGCGAAGTGTGCACCGATCCCGGGTTGACCCTTCCCTAACCTGTTCACCCGCCGCCCAGAGCGAAACTCTCATTACTGCCGATAATGACGAAAATCGCAGCCGCGGAAACGCGATAAGCCGGCCGGAATCCTGCGGCCCTTATCCGGGACCAAGCTCCGCGTTATGGAACTTCACGCGACTGAACGGGCGTGGCGTCGCAGGCAGGCGGCTTGTGACTGCCGGGACGGAAACCATCTCACTGCGGGACATGACCACGCTATTGCCAAGTCCGCACAATGGACCACACCCAAAGGCGCGGCTTCCTGTCCCCCCGGGTGCAGTCGCATTCCCAGCAGCCGCAAGCGAAGGACCACGCCGTGACAAGCATTCCCGCCGAATACCGCGACCAGTGCCTGGCGCGCCCTGCGGCACATATTCCCCGCGACTCCGCCGCACGGGATCACGGCTGGCCCGACCGGTGGCCGCACCGGACCCAGCTAGAGCTTGCTGCCCTGGATACCGCGCCCGCGTGCGGCCGCGCCCACGTGGGCGCCGTCCTGCACGAATGGCGGGCCGGCCCCGACCTGACTGATACGGTCGTCCTTGTCACCTCTGAGTTGCTGACCAACGCGGTTCTCTCCACGCAGGCACACCACTGCCCAGACCCCGTGCGCCTTTGGATGCTCGGCAACGGGAGCAGCGTCCTGCTGCTGACCTGGGACGCCACCATGCCCGCGCCCGTGCTCGCCGCGACCGCCCCAGATGGCGAGCGCGGGCGCGGCCTTGCCCTCGTCGCCGCCCTCTGCGACCGGTGGGGCTTCTACTATCCAGTCGGGAATCCCGGGGGCAAGGTCGTCTGGGCGCTCATGAAGCCCGGAGTCCCGTAGCCCGGCCAGTTCACTCCCTACGAGGAACAGGATCTTGTCCTGCTCTTGCAGGATCTGGACCGCGCCAGCCCTTGACCACACGGCGGAGTGGAGCACGGCATGGTTGGACGAGCGACGGGACAGGGCCATCCCCTGATCCCACGGCCAAGTCTGACGCTCCCTGCGAGGGTGGGCCGCCTGCTGCGCAAGCTCGGCTTCACAGTTCAGATTGGCGAAGAGCTGGCCGTCGGCATGCCTGCCCGGCTGCTGGTGAAGCTGCAGGTGTGTACCGCAGGGACGGCCAGCGTGCGCTGTACCAGCCGATCACCTTGCTGTGGGCATTCGCCCGCGCGCATGACGACGAGCCACGGCTTGTCTCCTGGAACGAAACAGACGAACAAGTCGGCGACTTGTTGCAGCGCTACGGGCGTCCGTGGGAAGGCGAACGCGTTTGTTACCCAGTAGCCGCATTGCAGGGCGCTGGCCTGTGGGAACTCGAGGCCGACCCGGAGATGGTCCCGTCCGCGCATGGCAGCAGCTCAGTCCTTCAGCGCTGGTTCGACGAACGCCAGCCGCGCGGCGGCCTCGTCGAACCCGTCCACACCCTGATGCGGGACTCATCCGATGCGCGAGCAGTCGCGGTGAGGGTCCTCGTGGACACGTACTTCGTAGACGCCGACGCGACTCCTCGCTGAACTCGGCCTGCTCTGGCCCGCGAGCATCAGCCCCGCCGAGAAGTTCGTTCGCGGCCGTGGCCGCCGCCTACAAGCACCTGTGCACGAGGGCCGACATCTTCTGGCGAGACCGCGGCAGCACGCGAGCCGACAGAATCTTGTCCGGCCCCATCCGATCGAAAGACGCCCGCCGCGCCGTCCTGCTCCGCAGCCGGGGCCGCTGCGAAAACCCGCGCTGCAGCGGCGACATCCAGGATGTGACCGACAAGGGCGACCCGATCCTTGAGATCGATCACATCCACGACCTGGCCCAAGGCGGTCCCGATGACCCAGCACAGATGATCGCGCTCTGCCCCAACTGCCACGCGATCAAGACCCGCGGTCGCGGCCGGGAAGGCGCGGCGGCGGTCACGAGCCCGGCAACAACCCAGACGGGTCCGGCCACAGGACGATGCTCTGGCTCGCCGCGTCCAGGATCGGCTGAGCATCGATCTCGGTTCTCGACTCGGCGATGCCGAGGGCAGGCCATTCGCAGACAAACGCCAGTGGCCCGGGGGGCGGCAGCGGCGAAACCCAGTACCTCCATTCACGGAAGAGCGACCCGCCCCCGCCACCTCTTACCTTCACGATCGGCCCGGTTCTGCCGGAGCTTCCCTCGTGTGCAGACCTGCGCTCCGTATTGGCAGCCTTCTCTCCGGTGCTGAACTGAACCCCGAGGCGGCAGAATTCGTCCTCAAGCGGCTCGTCGTCTAGCCCGGCCGAGAAGCTCGCTGTGCTCGTTCCAGGGATTTCGTTTCTCAGTTCGACATTTACCAGGAGGTCGAACCCGGTGGTGAACGCCCATAGCCCTATGACAACGACCGCCACCTCGCCGGTACGAACGAGCATCAGCCTGATCGCCATGGGGGCCGGCACCTGCCCACTGGGCCTGGGCAAGGCTCGCATGGCGCCGCCGTCCGGCTCTCGCGCGATGTCGTCAAAGAACCCCATACATATCCACCTCCAAGACCTCGCTCTGACGCTATCAGATCTACTTTACAATCACTCAAAGATCCCCTTGTCCTGCGGCCTTGACATAATTTCGGAAGTCCTGTGAATATACGATTGTGCTGCCCGCCGCTCGGCGAGCGGCAGTTCGGTGAGCGCGTTCGTGAACAGACCGCCTTGCTCTGCGAATCGCACGCCGCCACCCGCCCCCCGCGCAACTCGGAGCGCACAGGAAGCCCGCTAAAATTCGCCACGCCACCGCAGTCACCATCGCAGAAACCCACGCCACCGTATTCGTCTCTGATTTCACGTGGTCCCGGCCGCGACATGCCCGCGCTAGTAACGGACTTACAGTAACAATGTGTCCAGAACATTAAACTTTCAACACCCCGGAAAACCTGTGATAATTAAGCTTGCGTGTTGACAGCTGCCTGCGTCGGTTTATGATATCGGGAAAGGATCCGGATTGTCATGTCCCATGGCCGGCAAGGCATCATGAGAGCGATCATCACGGCGGTTATAGCCGCACTCCTCATCGGCGGAATCGGGCTCGCTTCTGCTGTGGCCTCGCCGTCGGCAGGTGCGGCGGTAACGGACAGCACAGTCACCCGGGTTGCGACGAGGGACC
The DNA here is from genome assembly GCA_030038035.1 of Trebonia sp. The sequence goes on along the minus strand of JASHPP010000460.1, from coordinate 3,590 downwards.
CGGTCGCAGGTATCTACGATACATACTCGAAATGCAATGCGGCGGGAGCGAAGGGCATACGCGAGGGCAAGTGGATCAGGTACGACTGCCAAGAGATCAAGGCCAAGTGGTGGCTCTACGTCGAGTACGGCGAGAAGGTCATCAACGTTGACAACTTCCCTTCGTACCGGCACGGCATCAATATCAGTATCACGTGCGCGTACTTCTCAGGCACGGTCGGCTGGGGCGGTCTCGGGAATCCCTTGGATTACGCCTACATTGAGCTCGTTGAGCCTTACTCGCTCCTCGAGGACACGTGCAACAACGGCTACGCGCGGATCTACGTTCATTATGCCACGGTGAGGACTTCCAAGACCGTTGAGGTCGTCCAAATCGGAAAGCACACCGGGTCGAATACGCCCTTCCTTAACGAGGATGATATCAATACCTACAGTGATATCTACCTCTACATCTGCAGTGATAGCGGCGGACACTACCGCTGCAGCGGCCACGTAAACGTATAGCCGTTTCGATCCACCGCCATGGCAGGTTGGCGGGCGGCCCGCAGTGGCGCGCCGACCTCAGCCAGGGGCGGCCGCATGGATCGCCAGCCCCACCGCTGGACTTGGGTCAGATCGCGTGCTTGAGCTGCTCCATTGGGACGAACGAGCCGTGGAAGGAGAAGCACTGCCGGTAGGGCAGCAGGACGCGGGCCAGCGGGTCGGCCTTGATGTTCTTGGCGTCGAGTACCCAGAACTCGGCGCGGTTCTCCGGCATGATGTTCACCATCGACAGCAGCCAGCCGTCGCCTTCTGGCGCGTCCGGCGAGCGGGGGACGAACAGGGGTTCCTGCGCGATCGACCCCGGCGCGAGCTCGTGCAGGGCGACGGTCTTGTTGTCCCAGTCGAGGGTCGCGAGCCCGTCGGCGTGGCGGAAGTAGCCCCAGCGGTAGCGGTTCATCTGGTAGCGGCCGTCGTTGCGCGGCATCTCGCCGACCGAGCCAGGGACCGCGTACTGCGCCGGCACGCTGGCCTCGTCGCCGAGGTCGAACTCCAGGCGGGTGATCTGCGCGATCCCCTCCTCGATCGTGGACAGCGTGCCGAGCGTCGTCGGGTAGAACGGGAAGGCGTTGCCGGGCGAGATCGTCGCGTCGACGTAGACCTTGTCGCCCTCGGTGAACGCGTTCATGATGTGCCCGCTGAACGTGCTCGGCAGGAAGAACCAGCGGATGTTGTCGACCGAGCCGTCGCGGCGCATGATGCCCCAGGCGCTCGGCTTGTCCGGGTCGTAGTTGTAGAAGTCGCCGCCGGCCTTCATCCGGTCCTCGTCGACGGTGAGCGGCATGATGTCGAAGATCACGTGCTCGCGGGTGACCGCGAAGTCGTGGGACAGGCCGGGGAACGGCATCTTGAACGTGTCCTCGCGGATGAGGTTGCCGTCGGGGTCGGCGACCTGAAGTGCCATCACCGGCTCGATGTACGACTGGTCGGCGAACAGGCCGAATCCCCACCACTCGCCGGTGACCGGGTCGAGCTTGGGGTGGGCGCAGACCGAGATCGACTTGAGCTTGCCGTTGAAGTCCCACTTGTCGCGGGTCTCGAGCGTCTGCGGGTCGAGCATGTACGGGTGGCTGTCCTCGCGCAGCGCGAAGAGGCGGCCGGCGTGGTAGTACGCGTAGGTGTTCCCTGTGTTGTTCCGCTCTTCCTGTGGCGCGTCCGGCTCGTCGGTGTACTTGTTGCGGTACTTGCCGTACAGGCGGCGGCGCGCCTTCATTTCCGCGAGCAGGCGGGGGGTGCGCACGTAGCGGGACAGGAAGTCGACGTGGCCGTTCTCGAAGCGGAGCATCGAGAACATGCCGTCGCCGTTGATCGTGATGTCGCCCTCGAGCGTGGGGTAGAAGCGGTCGCCGCCGACCCGGTAGAGCGCGCCGTTGATCTCGCGCGGCACCGCACCGATGATCTCGGCGTCGTACAGGGACGCCTCAAGGCGGACGGAAGCCAGTTGCTTGCCCTGGAAGCTGTGCATCCGGTAGAACTTGCCGGCCAGTGTCATCGGTGCGCTCCTTTCGGTGCGGGACGGGGAAGGAACCCGCGTTCGCTGGCGCGTTCGCCTGGCACGTTCGCTGGCGCTGCTGATGGCGCCGGTGCCGCGGTGACCGCCGTCCCTGTGTACCTCTATCGACCAGTATCGGCGCAGCAGGCACGGTCGTGGCAAGCCCGCGCCTGTTCCAGGTCTGCTACCTTTTTGACGCCGAGCAAGTGCAGCGCATCGCGGTAGAGAGTCTGGCCTTCCAGGGTGCTTGTCACGACCGCGCGCGTGAACGTCTTGCCAAGACGGCTGGGCAGCGTGTTGTAGAAGTTCCCGCCCCCGGCGGCGCGATCGCTGAGGATGCCGGCGATCCTTCGGAGTTCCGCGTCGTAAGCGGCACCGAACTCGTCGGCGCTCAGCGCGCCGACGTCCCGGAGCCTGCGGAGCACGACTAGGGTGCTGACCTTGAATTTCTTGGCCAGTCGCGGCACCGTCTCAGCGAGGGTCTCGCCCGGGGGCAGTGTGGCGGGGACTGCGGCGAGGGGCATGAGTACTTCTGCGGCGACCTGGCTGCACCACTGCTCGGTGTCTCTTCCCGGGGCGGCGGCCGGGTCGGCGTCGTCGAGTGCGGTCCCGCCGAGCCACAGGTGCGCCAGTTCGTGCACCAGCGTGAAGATCTGTGCTGCCCTGCTGTCCGCGCCGTTCACGAAGACCAGTGGCGCCATGGTGTCCGCAAGCGCGAAGCCGCGGAACTCACGCGGGTTGAGCTTGCGGTGCGTGTTGCTTCCCACGACGCCGTTGACCATGACCAGAAAGCCGAGCCTCTCGGCCTGCCCGATGAGGATGCGGAGTGCATCGGACCGGGAGGAACCCCGCTCCTCAACCTCGAAGCCGAGTGCGGTGCGGATCGTCTCGGCGGCGCTTTCCGCGGGGAAGGCGGTCGTGAGCGACCCGACAATCTCGACGGGCCGCTCGTGGGTCACGATCGCGAAGTCCCGGTACCAGTCCTGGCGTTGCTGACACTGGTAGATCGTGTCGAGCAGATCAGCGCTCGGCTGCCGGACGCCCGTGTCGCCGATCGTGCGGTAATCCGGTATCGGGACTCGCTCTTTCGGCGGAGACGGCAGGAACAGGAAGCCGACAGCAGTGTGGGTGGCCTGCGCGAAGTTCTCAAGCTGCTTCAGCGTCGGCTGCTGCTCGCCACGCTCCCAGGCGGCCAGCCGCGGGAACCGCCGCGTCAGCTCCCCGAAGGCCACGCCAGAGCGCTGGCGAGCCCACACCAGCAACTCAGGGTTGACCTCAGCGTGCGCCGACATCTCCCAAACCCCTCAGTAGTCGTCTGTACTTTCGACAGTACCCTCATCATGCGCCGATGCGACGACAATTCCGCTCGCGGCAGCACGCCGCCAGGGAGGCCTGCGACCTGCCCTGGTTCCGGGTAAGCCGACGGAGTCAGCCGGGATCGTTCGGGAGATAGAAAAAGAGCGGCGGACGCCGAGCTTCAGCCCAGTGACTGCGGCCACCGTCGCGGACCTTGCCGTGGATCTCGCCGAGCCGGGTTAGAATACCACCGGTATTCTAAC
>JASHPP010000459.1 GCA_030038035.1 Trebonia sp. | reverse complement strand
CGCTGGCCGGCGCGGCCAGGTTGTACGCGCGGCCGAGCCGGGTGATCGAGTCGAGCAGCACCACCACGTCGTGGCCCATCTCCACCAGCCGCTTAGCCCGCTCGATCGCGAGCTCGGCGACGGTCGTGTGGTCCTCGGCCGGGCGGTCGAAGGTCGAGTGGATGACCTCGCCCTTGACGGTCCGCTGCATGTCGGTGACTTCCTCTGGCCGCTCGTCGACGAGGACGACCATGAGGTGACACTCGGGGTTGTTCTTGGTGATGGCGTTGGCAATCGCCTGCAGGATCATCGTCTTGCCCGCCTTCGGCGGCGAGACGATCAGGCCGCGCTGGCCCTTGCCGATCGGGCAGATCAAGTCGATGATGCGGGTCACCAGGTTGCCGGGGTCGGTCTCGAGGCGCAGCCGCTGCTGCGGGTAGAGCGGGACCAGCTTGGCGAACTCAGGCCGGGACGCTGACTGCTCCGGGTCCAGGCCGTTCACCTTGTCGAGGCGGACAAGCGCGTTGAACTTTTCCCGCCGCTCGCCGTCCCTGGGCTGGCGGACCGCGCCCTCAATGACGTCGCCCTTGCGCAGCCCGTGCTTGCGGACCTGGGAAAGCGAGACGTAGACGTCGTTCGGGCCGGGCAGGTAGCCCGTGGTCCGGACGAACGCGTAGTTCTCGAGCACATCCAGGATGCCCGCGATGGGGATCAGCACGTCGTCCTCGGTGATCACCGCCTCAGGCTCGCCGCCCTGCCGGTCGCCACGGCGCCTGTTGCGGTTCCTGAAGCGGTCCCGCCCGCGCCGCCGGCCCTGGCTGTCCTCGTCGTCGTCACGGCCGCTGCCGCCCTGCGCGCTCTGGCCGTTCTGGCCGGCCTGGTTGCCGCGCCCGCTGTTGGCGGCGGCGCGATCCGGCTCCCGGCCATCCCTGCGCTGCTCGCGGCCCCCGGTCCCCTGGCCGGTCCCCTGGTCGTCACGGCGCCCGTTCCTGCGGCGGTCGCCGCGCCTGGCGTCCTGGCCGGAGCCAATGCCCTGCGCGTCGGAACCGCTTTCCGTGCCAGCCTGGTGCGCGGTGGACGCCGGCTGGCGGACCGAGGCGGCATGCGCCTGGCCCTCGCCAATGCCGGCCTCGCCGGCGCTGGTACTCCGCGGCGCCTCGCCGATGCCGCCACTGCGGCCCGCGGCGCCGATGCCTGACCGGACGGCTGTGTCTGCTTCCATAGCATCCTGATTCAGGGGGCGAGGCGCGCCGGCTCCCGCAGACGCGACCCGCGTGGCTGATTCCTCGGCGCCCAGGGGGGCCCGGCGTTCCCGCTGACCGCCACCCTGGCGCTCCTTGATCGCGGCGACAAGGTCCCCTTTACGCATCCGTCCCGTCCCCGGAATGCCAAGCTGCTGGGCGATCCGCTGCAGATCGGAGACGAGCAGCTTGGAGAGGTCCCCGCCGTCACGGCCCGGTGACCGTGGCGCGGCACCTGCGGAGCCGGCGGCAGATTGACCGATGGGGGAATCCCCGGACGCGGATGACGCGCCGCTGAGGAGTTCGGTGGTGTCGCTCACTAATGGTCCTTCCATTATGATCCTCGGCCGCCTGGGTGTCTTCCCGACCCGGTTGTGTGGCGCCAGACCCGATTCGCATCGCCCGCGAGACCCGCTGATTGTGCGTGATTCCGCTCGCATCTACGCTCGGCATCTACCTCGGCACCTCGCGTTGTCCTGTCCGCGCCCCGTCACCGGGAGCCGCCGGCGTGAAGATGTGAACGTGGTAGCACTCAGGGGAACGAGATACTCTCCTGCGGTGAAGCCGAAAGCCCACTTCCCGGGCAGGTATACGTTACCCCCCAGGCGACGTGTGGATGACCAGCACCCGCCCCGCACTGGGGCAGCCGATGCTGCACCTAGCCTAACACCGACAGCGCCCACGGCATTCCATCGCAGCCATCCATGTCGCGGAAAGAGGGTTTACCGGCCAGGCGAGGACTGCCCAGCATCACCGGGCGCTCGGTACACCCGGTGCCACACTGGCGCCCTGTCGCTCGACGTCTAGCGGGCTTATCAGCCATCCAATACCCGTTTCTTTCACGATTGAATCCAGCTTGTCGAGGCCCTGGCGGGAGGTCAGGAGGGCCAGCACCGACGGGCCGGCACCGGATACCACGGCAGGCAGCCCCGCCCCGCGCAGGCGTCCGACCAGGTCGTGCGTGGCGGGCATCGCCGGCGCCCGGTAATCCTGGTGCAGCCGGTCCTCTGTTGCGTCGAGCAGCGCATCCGGCCGCTGCGTGAGCGCCGCGACGAGCAGCGCCGCGCGGCCGGCGTTGCGCACCGCGTCGGCGTGCGGCACCTCCTTCGGGAGCAGCCCGCGGGCGACCCCGGTGGAGACCCGCGACGGCGCGATGATCACCACCGGCGTCACCTGCCCGGCAGGCTCGAGCCGGACCGCCCGCGCGGTGCGGCGGGCTATCCACGACACGGTCAGGCCGCCGTACAGGCAGGGCGCCACGTTGTCCGGGTGTCCCTCAAGCTCGTTCGCCAGGGGAAGCGCCTCCCCTGGGCCGAGCGTCGCGCCGGCGAGCGCGCGCGCGGCGAGTATCCCTGCGACGATCGCGGCCGCCGAGGATCCCAGGCCGCGCCCGTGTGGTATCCGGTTCACGCAGCGCAGCGCGATGCCCGGGGGCTGCCCGCCGCCGAGTTCGTCGAACGCCGCCCGCATCGCCCGCACCATGAGATGCTTTTCCTCCGCGTCCGCGACGTCCGCGGCCCCCTCGCCCGCGACCTCGATCGACAGCCCGGACTTGACCACCCGCGCCTGGACCTCGTCGTGCAGGCTCAGCGCGAGCCCGAGCGCGTCAAACCCGGGCCCGAGGTTGGCGCTCGTCGCCGGCACCCGCACGAGCACCGCCTGGTCAGCCCATGCCATCGCGCGCAACCCTTCGCGGAGCTCTCCGCGCCCCCCGGCGCACTAAGCCGAGTCCAAGCGCCGCGGCGGCCGCCCCCGCGTCCGCCGCGACCGTGGTCGGCGCCGGCGCGCCGGACAGCGCCCAGTCCGGGTCCTTGAGCCCGTTGCCGGTGACCGTGCACACCACCCGCGAACCCACGGGAATCGCGCCGCTTGCGCACGAGGCGAGCAGCCCGGCCACGCCCGCCGCCGAGCCGAGCTCGCCGAACACGGCCTCCTCGCGGGCCAGGATCCGGTAGGCGGACAGGATCTCCCGGTCGGTGACCTTGTCGATCAGGCCGCCCGACTCGTCCCTGGCGGCCTCGGCCAGGTGCCAGGAAGCGGGGTTCCCGATCCGGATCGCGGTCGCGATCGTCTGCGGATGGCTGACCGGCGCGCCGTCCACGATCGGCGCCGCGCCGCTGGCCTGGAAGCCGAACATCCGGGGCCGCCGCGACGCGACCCCGGCGGCGCAGTACTCGCGGTAGCCCATCCAGTACGCGGAGATGTTGCCCGCGTTGCCGACCGGCAGGCAGTGCACGTCGGGCGCGTCGCCGAGCGCGTCCACGATCTCGAAGGCCGCGGTCTTCTGTCCCTGCAGCCGGTCCGGGTTCACGGAGTTGACGAGCGCCACCGGGTAGTCGACGGCCAGCTTCCGCGCCAGCTCCAGGCAGTCGTCGAACGACCCGTCCACCTGCAGCAGCCTGGCGCCGTGCACGAGCGCCTGAGCGAGCTTGCCGATCGCGATCTTGCCCTTGGGGACGAGGACCGCGCAGGTCAGGCCCGCCCGGGCGGCGTACGCGGCCGCGCTCGCGCTGGTGTTGCCCGTCGAGGCGCAGATCACCGCCTTCGCGCCGGCCGCGGCCGCCACGGTGATCGCCACGGTCATGCCGCGGTCCTTGAACGAGCCCGTGGGGTTGACCCCCTCGACCTTGAGGTAGACGTCGCACCCGGTCCGTGCGGAAAGCACCGGGGCGGCCAGCAGCGGCGTCCCGCCCTCATGCAGGGTGATCACCGGCATGTCCGCCGTGACCGGCAGCCGGTCGCGGTATTCGGCGATGACTCCGCGCCACGGCGCGCGTGCGCCGGTGCCCGCCACGGCGCGCGGTCCAGTCATGACGGGTCTTCCTCCCCTTCCACCCGCATCACGCTCGCCACCGCCCGGACCACGGGCAGCGCCCGCAGCTCGGACACCGTCGCGGCGAGCGCGGCGTCCCGCGCCTCGTGCGTGACGATGATGAGCAGCGCCTGGTCGCCCCGGCTCGTCTGCCGTACCGCCTGGATGGAGACGTCGTGCCTGGCAAACGCCTCGGCCACCGGGGCGAGCACGCCGGGACGGTCGGCCACGTCCAGGGACACGTGGTACCGGGTCAGCGTATCGCCCATGGGCAGCACCGGCAGCTCAGCGTAGGTGGAAAGCTCAGGCCCGCGGGTGCCGGCCAGCCGGTTCCGCGCGACCGCGACGATATCCCCGAGCACGGCGCTGGCCGTCGGCGTGCCGCCGGCCCCGGCGCCGTAGAACATCAGCCTGCCCGCCGACCGCGCCTCGACGAACACCGCGTTGTAGGCGCCGCCGACGGCGGCGAGCGGGTGGCTGCGCGGGATCATCGCCGGGTGCACCCGCACCGCCACGCCGCCATCGAACCGCTCGCAGATCGCCAGCAGCTTGACGGTCCGCCCGAGCACGCGGGCGGAGGCGATGTCCGCGGCGGTCACCTCGGTGATGCCCTCGCGGTGCACGTCCGCCGCGGTGACCCTGGTGTGGAAGGCCAGCCCGGCCAGGATGGCCGCCTTCGCCGCCGCGTCGAACCCCTCGACGTCGGCGGTCGGGTCGGGCTCGGCGTACCCAAGCGCCTGCGCCTCCTCAAGCGATTCGGCGAAGTCGGCGCCTGAGGTGTCCATCCGGTCCAGGATGAAGTTGGTCGTCCCGTTGACGATGCCGAGCACCCGGTGCACCGTGTCGCCCGCCAGCGATTCGCGCAGCGGCCGCAGCAGCGGGATCGCCCCGGCGACGGAGGCCTCGTAGTACAGGTCGGCGCCGCAGGCGCGGGAGGCCGCGTGGATCTCCTCGCCTTGCTCGGCGAGCAGCGCCTTGTTGGCGGTCACCACCGACTTGCCCGTCTTCATCGCGGCGAGCAGCAGCGACCTGGCGGGCTCGATGCCGCCGATCACCTCCACCACGATGTCGACGTCCGGCCGCGTGGCCAGCGTCATCGCGTCGGCCGTCAGCAGCGACGGGTTGATGCCCGGCCGGGGATGGGAGAGCCGGCGCACCGCGATCCCGGCCAGCTCCAGCCGGGCGCCGGCCCGCACGGTGAGGTCAGCGGACTGCTCCGCGAGCAGCCGCGCCACCTGGGAGCCGACCACCCCGCAGCCGAGCAGCGCGACCCGCAGCACCGGCCGGTTGCCAGCGGGCGCGCTCATCCGACGTCCAGGGAGAGCAGGTCGTCCAGGGTCTCGCCCCGCACGATCGCACGGGCCGAGCCGTCTCGCACGGCCACCACGCCGGGCCGCGGCAGGTGGTTGTAGTTCGAGGCAAGCGAGCGGCAGTACGCGCCGGTGGCGGCCACGGCGAGCAGGTCCCCTGGCGCCAGGTCCGCGGGCAGGTAGCAGTGCCTGACCACGATGTCCCCGCTTTCGCAGTGCCGCCCCACGACCCGCGACAGCATCGGCGGCGCGTCCGACGACCGGGACGCGAGCACGCATGTGTAGGACGCGTCGTACAGCGCGGTGCGGATGTTGTCGCTCATCCCGCCGTCCACGCTGACGTAGGTCCTGATCCCGTCCACGTCCTTGATCGTGCCGACCTCGTACAGCGTCACCGTCGACGGCCCGATGATCGACCGGCCAGGCTCGACGGTCAGCCGCGGCACCGGCAGGCCGAACGCCGCGCACTGCGCGGCGACGATAGCGCGCAGCGCGTGCGCCAGCGACTTGACCTCAGGCGGGTCGTCCTCGGGCGTGTACGCGACGCCGAATCCGCCGCCAAGGTCGAGATCGGCGATGGTCACCCCGTGCTCGGCGTGGATCCGCGCGGCCAGTTCCATCACCCGGTGGGCGGCCACCTCGAACCCCGCCGTGTCGAAGATCTGCGAGCCGATGTGCGAGTGCAGCCCGGCGAACTCGAGCACGGGCAGCGCGAGCACCCGGCGCACTGCCTCGTCCGCGGCGCCGGACGCCAGCGAGAAGCCGAACTTCTGGTCATCGTGCGCCGTGGCCATGAACTCGTGCGTGTGCGCCTCGACCCCGGTGGTGGCCCGGACGAGCACCCGCGGCCGGCACGCGGCCCCGGCCGCGTCGGCGTAGTACGCAAGCCGGGCGATCTCCTCGAAGGAGTCGACGACGATGTGCCCGACGCCCGCGGAGACGGCCTGGGAGATTTCGGCGGGCACCTTGTTGTTCCCGTGCATGGTGACCAGCGCCGGGTCAACACCGGCGGACAGCGCGACCGCGAGCTCGCCGCCGGTGCACACGTCCACGCCGAGGCCCTCTGCTGTGACCCAGCGCAGCACCGCGCGCGAGCAGAATGCCTTGGCGGCGTAGTACACGCGCGCGTCGGAACCGAGCGCTTCCACGTACTCCCGGCAGCGGCCGCGCACGTCCTCTTCGTCGGTCACGAACACCGGCGTGCCGAATTCGGCCGCCAGGTCGCGGACGTCGGCGCCGGCGAGCGTCAGCACGCCGCCGCGGCGCACGGCGCCGCGGGGCCAGACCACCGGGTGCAGCGCGTTCAGGTCCGCGGGCGGCGCCGGCGGGTGGTCGGCGGGCAGCACATCCGCGTGACGCGGCCCGGCGGGGTGGGCGACACGGCTCATCAGTCAGTCTCCGATTTCACAGGCGGTCAGGCGCGCTGACCCCGAGCAGCCCGAGTCCGGCGGCCAGGGCAGCCTGCGCCGCGCTGGCCAGGGCCAGTCTGTCACTTCCGGGAGCACGGGCGCCTCCCGGTTCCGCGGCGGAAGTCAAGGTGGCGATCGTGACGCTGGCCAGCTCCTCAAGGTACCGGGCGAACTCGTCGGGCCGGCCACGGCGCGCGGCCACGGCGACCCGTTCGGGAAGCCAGGACAGCGCGTCGAGCAGCGCCAGCTCCCCCGGGTCAGCGGGCGGGCGCCGCGGGACCGCCGCCGTTGACCCGGTGCTGGCTGCCCAGCGCACCCCGGACGCGGCGCGGGCGTGCGCGTACCTCACAGCATAGGCGGGGTTACCAGGCACGTGCCGCGCTATTTCCGCCGCCTCGATCCGCACCGGCCGCCCTGGCGCGGCCCTGGCCAGCGAAAACCGTACCGCATCCGGCCCGGCGAAGGCGATCGCCGCGGCCACGGGAAGGCTGCGCTTGGGAGAAGGCAGGGATCGTTCTGGATAACGGGGAGCGGTAACCGTCGCGCCCGCCGCGGCGGCGAGCCGGACGGTCAGCTCGGCGGCCAGCTCCGCCCGTGCCACCTCCCAGCCCGGCGC
>JASHPP010000458.1 GCA_030038035.1 Trebonia sp. | reverse complement strand
ACCCGCGGCCGTGCGTAGTACGGCCAGCCCGGCCCTACCGGGACGAACAGCACGAGCGGGCCGATGACTTCGGCACGGGTCCGCTGCCTTGGCATGGCGTCGCAGAAGGCGTCTATCCGCTCAATGACCTCGTACTCGCTCACAGCAGTACTTACCTTACGGGTGCGAGCGCGGCCCGCCAATGCCCTTTACCGGTCACCTACTGGCCGGCCGTTTCCAGCGAGCCCGAGTCATCGCGCAGGCCGGGCATGGCGGCCTCGGCAGGGCCGTAGTGGTCGATCTCGGCGGGCGTCAGGCCGAGCAGCGTGGCCGCGTCGTGAAAGGGGCACCCCTCGCGCGCCAGCGCCTCGAGGGCCGCCCGGGTTGCCTGCCCGGCGGCGTGCGCGGCCTGCCTGGCGGCGTGCCGCGCCTGCAGCGCCCGCGCCACGGGCGCGGGCGCGTCCGGGATCACCTCGACCCGGATCGACTCCGGCGGGATGCCGAAGAACCGCGCTATCGACTGCCTGGTCACTATCTCGGCCTGGTCGAGGCTGCGCACCTGGGCGGTCAGCCCGTCCACTTGCGGAACCCGGATTGTCCACCAGCGCCCGGCGCGCTCGCAAAGAGCGCTGTAGGTCGTCGTCTCCATCGGCGCCCCTTTAGGTGACCGGTCGTCGAGCTGCCACGCGGTTCCCCCTGCGCGGTGATTGAAACCGATACTACCGGCCAGTAGCTCTTGACGGCGACGCGGGCGTGCGGACCCGCCGCGCTGCTCACGAGTTGGTAGCGCGAATGTAACGTTTTCATCTCTTAAGTTCGCGGACGCGCGTACTGTAAGAGCCCCGGCCGACCCCCCGGCCGGGCTCCCCGCTCTCTGTCTGGCTTCACTCAGGGGAGCACTCCTGAAGTTGAGGAGGGCAGATGGCTGCTCACGGTAATTCCAGGAGGCTCGTTCCGCTGGCTGCCGTCGTGGTGTGCCTGGTCGTGGCAGCGGCCTACGGCGGGTATGTCATGGCCGGTAAGCGCACTCCGCAGGCAGTGAACTTGACCGCGGCAGCGAGCGGATCCGGTCACGGCACGACCGTCTACGCCTGCCTGGCGTCCGGGAAGCTCACCCGCGTGTCGGTGGCCGTGGCCCCCAAGTGCCCCGCCAAGTCGGTTCTGGTCCAGTGGGCGGCTCAGTCCGACCCGGCATCATCCGCCAGCCCGCGGCCGGCTTCGAAGCCGGCCGCCAAGCCGGCGGCCAGCAGCACACCGACCGCCGCGGCCGGCACACCCGCCGCCACGCCGCCGAGCGCATCGGGGGCGGCGTGCGTGAAGACCGCTGACAACGGCACGTGCGGTCCCTACGATTACGCGGGCATCACCGACAGCAGCAGCGGCGACGACACGTTCGTGATCCAGGACGAGTGGAACCCGATCCAGGGCGCCTCCCAGACGCTCACCGCGTTCAGCCCGGGCGACTGGAGCGTCTCGGCCGACATGCCGGCCGCCAACACCGCGGTGGTCTCCTACCCCGACACCCAGGTGATCTACACGACGACCAGCGACACCCCCAACAGCCTTTCGCACTTCTCGTCGATTACCAGCAGCTTCACCGAGTCGATGCCCTCGGGCGGGGACAACGAGGCCGCGTACGACATCTGGACGGGAGATGCTGCCACCGGGAACTATGCCGAGGAGATCATGATCTGGGTGGACGACCATCGCACCACCACTCCCCTCGGGACCGATCTTGGCACCGCCACCTTCGACGGCCAGACCTTCCAGATCTGGGATTCAGTCGCGAAGGGCGCCAAGGGGACGATTTCGTTCCTCCTGGAAGGCAACGAGACGTCAGGGACCGTGGACGTCCTGTCGATGCTCAACTACCTGGCCCGCAACGGATACATCCCGGGTGATTCCGGGCTGAACCAGATCGATTTCGGCTGGGAGATCTGCTCCACAGGAGGCGTCCCTGAGACGTTCACGATGAGCCGGTACACAATCGAGTCGTCCTGTGCGTCCGGGTCGTCGTGCGCGGGATAGGCACGGTGACCGACGTCGCCCGCTGCTAGCTCGGCAGGACCAACCCGCCTGGACCTGCCAGGTGCCTGTTCGGCGCGGCGGCCCGCTCGGCGAAATCAGGCAGCTCGATGACGTCAAGCCCAGCCTGCCCGAGCAGCTCCACCCCCCGGCAGTCCGCGACGAACAGGCTTGGTTCGCGCCAGCCGATGACGACCCGCCGCAGACCTGAGGCGATGATCAGCTGGGTGCAGGTGCGCGGCCGGGACTTGCGCGCGGAACATGGCTCAAGCGTGCTGTAGATGGTCGCGCCGGCCAGCCGCGGATCGCCGCCGGCGAGCTTGCCGAGCGCCGACTCCTCCGCGTGCACGTGCGGGTCGGTCTCGCGGGAGAAACCGCGGGATAGTTCGGTGCCGTCCGCGGCGACGATGACCGCGCCGACGGAGTACGCGGCGTCCGACGGCGGGCACTGCCAGGCCAGCTCGACAGCCAGGTTCATCCAGCGTTCGTCGTCCTGGCTGGTCATCGACGCCTCCGGCTTCGTACTGCCGCAATTGTCCCACGCCAGGGCCGCGCACCCGATCTACTCCACGGTCAGCGGACCGGACTCTGACCGACCGCGACGCGGCCGGTCGCGGCCGCGCACGAGACGCCGGGCAGCATCGGGTAGCTCGTCCCGGCCGGCCATGATGGCAGCGGCGGGGCCCGGCGGCTCGTGGCTGGCTGATGAGCCCGAACACCTACAGCCGCATCTGGCCCGACCGCGACGAGTCGACCAGGGCCGCCGTAGACGCCGCGCTCACCGCCCGCCAGACGGAACAGCGGCGGAACAGCGCCACGGCGGAACCCTGAAACAGCAGGTCAGGACAACCTAAACCGTCAGCAGTCGAAGTACAGCTCGAACTCGTGCGGGGTCGGGCGCAGCCGCACCGCGTCGATCTCGTTCGAGCGCTTGTAGTCGATCCAGGTCTCGATGAGGTCGTCGGTGAACACGCCGCCCTCGCTGAGGTACGAGCTGTCGGCCTCCAGGTTGGCCAGGACGGTCTCCAGCGAGCCCGGCACCTGCGGGATCGCGGCGGCCTCGTCCGGCGGCAGTTCGTACAGGTCCTTGTCCACCGGCTCCGGCGGCTCGATCTTGTTCTTGATGCCGTCCAGGCCCGCCATCAGCATCGCGGCGAACGCGAGGTACGGGTTGCAGGACGGGTCGGGCACGCGGAACTCGATCCGCTTGGCCTTCGGGTTCGTGCCGGTGATCGGGATGCGGCAGCAGGCGGACCGGTTGCGCTGGCTGTACACCAGGTTGACCGGGGCCTCGAAGCCGGGCACCAGGCGGTGGTAGGAGTTCACGGTCGGGTTGGTGAACGCCAGCATTGAGGGGGCGTGCTTCAGCAGCCCGCCCACGTACCACCGGCCGATGTCCGAGAGGCCGCCGTAGCCGACCTCGTCGAAAAACAGCGGCGCGCCGTCCTTCCACAGCGACTGGTGGCAGTGCATGCCGTTGCCGTTGTCGCCGAACAGCGGCTTCGGCATGAACGTCACGGTCTTGCCGTGCGCGATCGCGGTCGATTTGATGATGTACTTGAACAGCATCAGCTTGTCGGCCTGCACAAGCAGCGGGTTGAAGCGCATGTTGATCTCGGCCTGTCCGCCGGTCCCGACCTCGTGGTGCTGCATCTCGACCATGATGCCGCTGGCGATCAGGTTGCGCGCCATCTCCGACCGGAGGTCAACGAAGTGATCCATGGGCGGGATCGGGAAGTACCCGCCCTTGTACCGCGGCTTGTACGCGAGGTTGGCGCCAGCCTCGTCCCGGCCTGTGTTCCAGGCGCCCTCGACCGAGTCTATGTGGTAGTACCCCTCGTTCGGGCCGGTCGCGAAGCGGGCCGAGTCGAAGATGTAGAACTCCGCCTCGGGGCCGAAGTACGAGGTGTCCCCGATGCCGGTGCCGATCAGGTAGTCCTGCGCCTTGCGCGCGATGTTCCGCGGGTCGCGGGAGTACGGGGCACCGGTCAGCGGGTCGTGCACGAAGAACGTGAGGTTCAGCGTCTTGTGCTGCCGGAACGGGTCGAGCACCGCAGTGGCGGGGTCCGGCAGCAGCAGCATGTCCGACTCGTGGATCTGCTGGAACCCGCGGATGGACGAACCGTCGAACATGAGGCCGTCGGTGAAGACGCTCGCGCTGAACGACTCGGCCGGAACGGTGAAGTGCTGCATCGTCCCCGGCAGGTCACAGAACCTGACGTCAACGAACTCCACCTTCTCCTCAGCGATGAAGCTGAGGATCTCTTCAGCAGTGCTGAACATCAACCCTCCCTGAACGGGCGCGCATAGGTAGGTATATCTCGATTTTTTCGTCGTGGACGCGCTTCGGACGCTAGCTGTCCGCAATTTCCGCGCAGTATCCGCGATGTTTCACTGGTGTTACGCATGAGACGCAGCCCCGTAAGACCTGCCGCGATCCGCTCGCCAGGGCGGAGCGGCCGCACGCGAAGGATACCGATGCGGATACCGTAGTCCTGTGTCCGCTAAACGATCCGTTGCCCCCGCCCCCGGCAGGCGGGCAGCCGCGCCGGGTGCCGTTTCGGCCGATAATACGCCGAACTCCCCGGGCAAGCGCTTCGGCCTGCCGAACCAGGGGCCGATGTCGGTCGCCCCGATGGGCAGGCGGCTGGCCGCGCTGGTCATCGACTGGGTGCTGTGCGAGCTGATCGTCTCCGCCGTGACCAGGCACCAGATCGTGAGCGGCGCGAGCGACCCGCGCTACTTCACCACGCTGTACTGGACGCTGCTCGTGTTCGGTGTCGAGGTCTACCTGCTCACCGCGATCAGCGGGCTCACGATCGGCAAGCGGCTGCTCAACATCCGGGTCATCAGGACCAACGGCGACCGGCCCGGCTTCGGCTGGGCGCTGGTCCGCACGGCGCTGCTGCTCTTCGTGGTGCCGCCGCTGCTGTGCGACAGGGACCTGCGCGGCCTGCACGACCGCGCCGCGGACACGATCGTCGTCCGCATGTAGCGCTGGCCCGGGAAGGGGGCCCCGGCTACCGCACGCGCGGGCGCGGCATCTTCGGCTGCCTGACGCCCTTCGGCAGCGGCGCCTTCGGCATCTGCAGCGAGGGCTGCAGCGCCTTGAGCCGGTAGTTGAGGTCGCTGACCGCGGCCGGGCGCAGGTTGCGCGGCAGCCGCGTGATCTTGCGCTGCAGCTGCCTGACCGGGATCTGGCCCTCGCCGTCGCCGACCTGGAAGTCGAAGATCGGCACATCGTGCGCGACCCTGGCGGTCTTCTTCCGCTCGGCGGCGATCAGGCCCGCCAGCCGGGACGGGGCGCCCTCGCCGACCAGGATGACGCCCGGCCGGCCGACCGCGCGGTGCACCACGTCCATGTTCCTGTTGGCGGTGACCGCCGGGGTGACCGTCCAGTTGCCGCGCATGCTCTGCAGCACCGCCGCGGCGGCCCCCGGCTGTCCCTCGATCGCCGAGTACTGGGCGGACTGCGCGAACCGGCCGAACAAGATCATGCCCGCCAGCAGCCCGAGCAGCACGCCGAGCGGGATCAGGTAGGCCGCGAACCCGGTGAGCAGGCCGACCAGCACGAACACCGCGATGATGCCGACGGCGCTGCCGAAGACGATTGGCAACGCCTTGCGGTTCTGCTGGTTGACCAGGCTGGCGACCATCCGTATCTGCTTCAGGCGCCCGGCCTTCGCGAGGTCGTCAGCGTTGTATTTGTCAACCACCGGCTCAGCCTTTCCTCAGCACGCCTATCAACACCCCGCAGCATACGGGAAGTTCATAAACCATCATCCCGAACGATCCCGGCCGGCTCTCCAGCCCCGGTCCTCGCCCCTGGAGCGGCTAGCCGAACGCGGGGAAGCCCGCCGCCCCCTGGCCGGGAAACTCGCGGTCCGCGGCGTCCAGCGGGATCCGTCCTGTGCCCGTGAGCACGTAGCTGACGTCGTCCCATGACGGCGGCCGCTCCGCCGTGTCCAGCAACCCATCCAGGGAGGATGTCCTCGGCCTGCATGACGTGACCCTGGATGCGGAACCGGCCCGTCGGCCTGACGTCCGCGAACGTGACCGGCTCGGCGGCGGCCGGCCAGTCCCGCCAGTAGCTGACGAAGTCCCTGTCGGCGGCCTCGTCCGGGCCGGCCGGCTCAGCGAAGCTGCCGGGCACCGCTACGCGGTCGCCGCGGCGCGCTGCTCGATCGCCTGGGCGTACAGCCGTCCCGCCCGGTAGGAGGAGCGCACGAGCGGGCCGGACAGCACGCCGGCGAAGCCCATCGACAGGGCCTGCTCCCGCAGTTCGGCGAACTCCTCCGGCCTTACCCAGCGCTCCACCGGGTGGTGGCGCAGCGACGGCCGCAGGTACTGGGTGATCGTCAGCAGGTCACAGCCGGCCGCGCGCAGGTCGGCCATCGCGGGGGCGATCTCCTCGCGCGTCTCGCCGAGCCCCAGGATCAGGTTGGACTTCGTGACGAGCCCGGCGTCGCGCGCGGCCCGCAGCACGGCCAGCGACCGGTCGTACCTGAAGCCTGGCCGGATCCGGCGAAACACCCGCGGCACCGTCTCCAGGTTGTGCGCGAACACCTCCGGCCGCGCGCCGAACACCTCGGCCAGCCGCGCGGGTTCGGCGTCGAAGTCCGGCACGAGCAGCTCGACCCCGCAGCCGGGCACGGCCGCGTGGATCTCCCGCGCGGTCTGCGCGTACAGCCAGGCCCCGCCGTCCGGCAGGTCGTCGCGGGCCACCCCGGTGACCGTCGCGTACTTCAGGCCCATCGCCGCGACCGACTCCGCGACCCGGCGCGGCTCGTCGGTGTCGAGCGGCAGCGGCTTGCCCGTGTCGATCTGGCAGAAGTCGCAGCGCCGCGTGCACTGGTCGCCGCCGATGAGGAACGTCGCCTCGCGGTCCTCCCAGCATTCGAAGATGTTCGGGCAGCCGGCTTCCTCACAGACCGTGTGCAGGCCCTCGGCCCGGACGAGGCTCTTCAGCTCGGTGTACGCAGGCCCGGTGCGCACCCGGGTCTTGATCCACGGCGGCTTGCGTTCGATCGGCGTCTGGCTGTTGCGTGCCTCGAGGCGGAGCATCCGCCGTCCGTCAGGGGCCAGTTCCGGGGTGCTCACCACGCCTCTAGCGTACTTTCTCCGCCGCCCGAACGCTCACGGCGGCGGACGCGCGGCACGCGCCGGTTGACAACAGCACGGCTATCTGTATCTTTGTCCTATGAGTATAGATAAAGGGATCAGCGATGAGCCGGGCGGCGGGACAGCGGCGCCGCCCGCCCCCGGGCAGCGCGGGCCGGGCTCGCCGATCGAGTTCCGGCTGGACGCGGCCTCGGGCGTGCCAACCTACCTGCAGTTGGTGCAGCAGGTCGAGCACGCGCTGCGGCTTGGCTACCTCCAGCCCGGCGACCAGCTGCCGAAGGTCAGGGACGTGGTGGCCGCGCTGGCCATCAACCCGAACACGGTGCTGAAGGCCTACCGCGACCTGGAGACCAAGGGCCTGGCGACCGGGCGTCCGGGCCAGGGCACGTTCATCCAGGCCACGCTGAGCCAGGTCGCGCTGCCAGAGCTGACCGCGCTGCGCCGGTCGCTGACGGGCTGGCTGGCCGCCGCGGACGGGGCCGGGCTTGACGAGGACGGGATCGTGGCGCTGTTCACCAGCGCGCTGCGAGACTTCCGGGGGGTCCGGGGGGTCGCCCCCCCGGGTGAGCATGGCCGGCCGCGCACCCGCGGCGGCACGGCCAGCGGCGGAACGGAGGGCGTCGCGTGAACGTGATCGAGACCAGCGGCCTGGGCAAGCGGTACCGCAGCACGTGGGCGCTGCGCGAGTGCTCGCTGGCGATCCCGGCCGGGCACGTGGCCGCGCTTGTCGGCCCGAACGGAGCGGGCAAGACCACACCCCGCTTGCAATACATATGACGCCCGGCTGACCTGGGCTAATTCCCCCGTGTCCTCTGGCCTTAGCTCCCAGATGATCCGCTCCATCTGGGCGAACAGGTAGCCAGCCGCGATGGCCGGGTGCCCGGCGAACACGTCACCGTATACAACCTCCACCGCGTCGGCCGCCAGTTCCCTGGCCTCGCGTACTCCCATGGCCGCGACGGTACGCGCGCTGTGGTGACCGGCGGAGTGACCATGACGGCAGGAACAGCCTTACCCTCCACATGACGGACCCCCCGGCCAGTTGCCCGGCCGAGGGGTCGTCGTCGTGCTGCTGGTACGTGCTCGGCGCCTATCCCTGGTCCCAGGCGGTCGCCTCGATGAACTCGGCGGCGATGGACCGCAGGTCAGAAGCCAGCAGTCCCTCAAGCACCACCTCGCGCTTGCCGTCCTCGTACACCCGGGCCAGGGCGTACACCGTGTGCGCGCGGCCGTCGCCGTCCTTCACCTTGCGCTGGCCCACCTCGTAGGTGAACATCCGGCTGGAGAAGGACAGCTCGCCGCTGACCATCTCGCTGGTCTGGTACTGGTTCCCGGTGCAGCTCGGCGACGTCAGCGCGACCCGGTTCCGCGGCTCGCCGTACGGTGACCCGGAGCACCAGACGTTCGCCACCGAGGCCGAGGCCGTCGCCTGGATCACCGAGGAGGTGACCTGATGCCCTACGTTCGCGTCGGCTACGGCGGGTGCCTCGGCGGCGGCTGCCTGACCGGGTTCGCCATGCTGATGGCGGTCCCTGTCGGGATCGGCTTCGTGCTTTTGCTTGTCTATGCGGCGCCGGTCGGCTGGGCGGCGCTCGGCGCGGGTGTCCTCATCCTCGCCCTGGTGTGGGGTGCCCAGCACCCGACGTACCACCACCGCGGCCGATCCTGCGTCCGACCCGGCGCCGGCGTCACGACCTGGCGGGTCCAGCCGGTCCACCACTACCAGCCGCCCAGGGCGCTGCAGACGCCGCCTCCCATCCCGCTCGCCGCGCGGGTGATGCCGACAGCGCCGCCAGTCAAGATGCACCCGGCGACGCTTCGCTACCCGCCCGTGCCGGAGGCCAGGCCACGGCCGAAGCCGAAGCCAGCGCCGTACATCGCGCCGGGGAAGCACGCGGCACCCAGCTGGATGCCCGACGCCGCGCGGGCGTACTCAGTCATGGCCGGGGGCCGGCCCCGGCACCGGAAGCCAGAGGGGGAACAGTGATGGCAGACGTCATCGGGGTACTGATATGGGCAGCGTGCGCGCAGTGGTCGATCAGGATCGGCCTGCGGAAGCACCGGGTGCTGCTCGGCGTCTGGCTCGGCGTGTGCCTGGCCTGGCTCGGCGTGCTGATCATGCTGACGGTGCCGGCCAGGAAGGAGGAGGGGGAATGATAATAACTAAGCGCCCTGTCCACGACAGGCTGGCCATCCTGTCACTGACATTCGCCGTGCTGTGGTTCGGGGGACTCGGGTCCATCCTGGCCGTCACCTTCGGGACTGTCTCCCGCAGGGATGCGCGCGCGGAGGACCGCGAGCCTTCATGGATGGCCACATCGGGCGTCTTCTGGGGGAGCGTGGGCATCCTGCTCTCGGCAGTCATCATCATCGTCGTCATCGTGGCAGTCACGAAGGCCCATCAGCAGGCCGCCTTCGGCTAAGCCAGCAACACCAGCACGGCGGCGGTCCCCGGGGGCCGCCGCTGTCTTGCGGTGCCAGGTGCCCGGGTACTTGTACCTCCCGCACCTGACGCACCAGAGGACATCGAGCCTGCCCGGGGCGAAGCCGCGGAACCTGCGCTCGTGGCCAGCGTCGCACACGATCACCGTCACCGGGCCCATCAGCCCGCAGTCTTCCGGCGCCCGTAGTCCGGGTCGGCAGCGCGCTTGGCCGCCATGCGTTCCCGGTGGTATTTCTTCCTGCAGGAATCGCACCAGGTGCGGCGCGCCGTATCACCGGTAGGGCCGCCGCAGTTACAGCAGCGCCGCTCGAACACGATCTCCTCGGTGACCTCGCCGCCGTCAGCCGACCGGACCAGGACCCAGCGGGGGATGCCCGACGTGACCCGCGCGATGTCCAGCTGCAGCTGCCGGTAGGCAGCCATCTCCGCCTCGGTCGGCGGCGTCATGCCGAGTTGGCGCCAGAAGGCGCCCGGGCTGATCGCCATGGGCGGGCTACATGCCAGGCGCTGACGCAGCGGCGAACTCGCGCTTTCCGGGGTCCGTGGTGGTGACCGCCTCGGTGCCCGCGGTCGATCCCTCAGCGAACTCGGCGGTTTCCGTGCCTAGTCCTCAGCCACTATGAACCTCCAGCGACCCAGGCGGTCAGGGTGAGTGCGGTGATGCGGGTGTGCAGCGCGTCGAGCACCGCGCGGGCGTAGCGGGCCGGTGCCTGGACCGGGACGCTCTTGTACTGGCCGTCGCCGTTGACGAGCACGTTGGCCACGCGGACGAAGTTGGAGTTGTCCCGGGAGACCTCGAGCCCGACGTTCGCGTACGGGAACGCGGCGACCTCCTGCAGGTTGTATGTATCGGCCCAGCCAGTCACCGTGGCGGTCAGGAACATGGTCGTGGGAAGCGGGCCGGCAGTGGTGCCGGTCAGGTCCATGCCGCTGCCGTCCTGGGCGGACGATACCGCGTCAAGGGACATCGCGGGGTTGGCCGCGGTCACGGGACCACCCGCCCGGATAGCGGCGGCTCGTACCCGATCTCCTCGCGCTCGCGCTGGCGGGCGGCCTCGATGTCCTGCCAGGGGCGGCCGTCCTCGGCGGCGCCGTGCTCGTCCGGGGTGCCGACCGGCAGGCCGTCGATGTGGCAGTACCTCGCGTCCGGCTCCGCCACGTGGCCAGCGTCGCAGGTGCGCGGCGCGGCCACCGGGCGGATGGTCACCCGGCCGGTCTCCTCGTTGCGCTGCACAACGCCGCCAGGGGCGATCGGGAGCCCGGCCATGTCCGGAATCATGACTGTCTTCTGCCGGCGCGGTGCGTCACCGCGGGCAGGCTGGCGCGGGTTGCCCGGCGTCGTGGCGCCGATCCGCTGCTCAGCGGCCTTGAAGGCAGCCCGGGCCTCGGGCGACGACACGCCCACGCCCAGCCCGCCGCGGCCTTCAGGTGCACCACGCCTACGCCGCCGCGGTCGCCTGCCGGCCCGCAGGCTCAGGGGCCTGCGGGAACCTGGCCGGCTACTTCATGGCCGACTGGCCGACGGCCCAGCTCATCGCGACCCTGCTGCAGGCGGTGCCCGCGCTGATCGGGGCGTTCGCCGGCGCACCGGTGCTGTCCAGGGAGCTGGAGACCGGCACCTTCCGGTTCGCCTGGACGCTGGGCTTCGGCCGGTGGCGCTGGACGCTCGCCAAGCTGGTGCCGCTCGGGGCCGCGGTGGCGGCCGCCGCCGGGCTGTTCAGCCTGCTGTTCTCCTGGTACTTCCAGCCGTTCTTCTCCCAGCAGCTGTTCTTCGGCGGCGCCAACACGATCCCGCTGGCTGCCCTGGTGTTCGACCTGCGGGGGGTCGCGTTCGCCGCCTGGACGCTGGCCGCCTTCGCGATCGGCGCCCTGGCCGGCATGCTGATCCGCCGCGCCGTCCCCGCGATCGCCGCGACCCTGGCCGCCTACACCGGGCTCGCCCTCGCGGTCGGCCTGTACCTGCGCCAGCACTACCTGACGCCGCTGCGCACCAGCCAGCCGGATCTGCCGCGCCTCGCGTGGATCATCAGCCAGCAGTGGTACAAGGGCGGCCAGCCGGTCAGCCAGCCCGCGCTCACCCAGGCCCTGCAGGGGGCGCGGGTGACAGGGAAAGGCGGGGGAATCCCGCAGTCCCCAAGCATCACGCAGTACCTCGTCAAGCACGGGTACACGCTGTGGACGAGCTACCAGCCGGGCAGCCGGTTCTGGCCGTTCCAGTGGATCGAGGGCGGCTGGCTGCTCGCGCTGTCAGCGCTGCTCATCGCCGCGGCCGTCTGGCTGGTGCGCCGCCGCGCCGCCTGATGGATCGCCGAGCGCTGGCGCCCTGCTACCGCGGTGCTCATCCCGGGCGCGCGGCAGCCCCGCTAACGCGCTCGCGCGATCCGTTGGCGAGGTGAGCAGCGGGCAGACCGTGTGCATGCGGTGCCAGGTGCGGTAGCCGAGCGCGGCGGCCAGGTGACGCTCGAGCAGCGGCGTGACGTCGGCGACCGACACCCGGATGCCGGTCTGCTCGGTCAGCGATGTGACACCCGCGTCCCTGATGCCGCACGGCACGATCTTGTCGAACCACGACATGTCGTTGTCGCAGTTCAGCGCCAGCCCGTGCATGGTGACGCCGCGCGCCACCCGCGCGCCGATCGCGCCGACCTTACGGTCGGGGAGGTCGCCGGCAGCGGGAATCCACGCGCCGCTGCGGCCCTCGACCCGCGCCGCCCGCACGCCGAAGTCGGCGCAGACCGCGATCATCGCCTCTTCGAGCGAACGGACGTACGCCATCACGTCCACCGGCTCGCGCAGCTTGACGATCGGGTAGGCGGTGAGCTGTCCGGGCCCGTGCCACGTGATCTTGCCGCCGCGGTCCACGTCGATCACCGGTGCGCCGGCGTCGCCGAACGGCCGGTCGGACACCGCGGTCCGCTTGCCGGCCGTGTACACGGGCTGGTGCTCGAGCAGCAGGCAGCTGTCCGGAATCTCGCCGAGCGCCCGCCGGGCGTGCACCGCCCGCTGCAGGGCCCACGCCTCCATGTAGTCGACCGCGTGCGAGCCGAAGCCGACGTGCGCGTACACCAGGGGTTCCTTCACGTAATCGAGATTACGGCGCGCGTGAGGTCGGCGCGGCAGATGGGAACAACCCAAACGTGATCAACGAGGCCGATCTGCGCGAGATGACCGCGGGCGAGCGCCGCGAGCTAGCCCGTTGCCTTGCCGCTGTTGACTACCCGCATCCGCTGCTCGAGCTGCACTTGGGCAGGCGCAGGAAACTCGCCGTGCTGTTCTCCATCATCTGCTGTACCGTGCTGGTCGGCTGGATCGTCGTGCTGTGGCTCACCTTGCACCGGCACTTCACCGCGACCCACTGGCGGCTGGCGTGGGTCGGGTTCGACGTCGTGCTGCTCGCCGCGTTCGCCGCCACGGGCTGGGCGTTCTGGCGCGGCCGCCAGATTGTGATCGCCTTCCTGCTGATCACGGGGACGCTGCTGTGCTGCGACGCGTGGTTCGACGTGCTGCTCGACCTGGGCACGAGCGATGTGTGGATGAGCGTCGCCTCCGCGGTCGTCATCGAGCTGCCGATCGCCTTCCTGATGTTCAATGCGGCCCGCCGCCTCATCCGGCTATCGGCGCTGGTCGCGATCAGCGAGGCGGCGGAGCGAAAACCGATCCCCGCGTTGTGGCGCATACCGCTGCTCGGCGGGCGCTGGCGCGACGGGGACACTACCCCAATGCCGCGAAGTTAGGATACGAAACGCAGCTCCTATGCCCGGTTTTTACCGTTTTGTCCATGCAATTCGTATCCTATGTCGCCTGGGGGGCGTGGATGGCGCCCGGTTCGGGTGGTTTGCCCGGCCGGGTCCTGCGGGAATGGGGGCTATCCGCCCCCCATTCCCCCCGGTAGCCTCATCTGCATGGCAACCGATTTCACCGAGGAAACCGCAGCCGACGCCGTCACCGAGAGCTTCGCCCCGTCCACGAACCCCCGGCTGCGCGAGATCCTGACCAGCCTGGTCGGGCACCTGCACGCGTTCGCCCGCGACGTCGAGCTGACGATCCCTGAGTGGGAGACCGCGATCGACTTCCTGACCAGGACCGGCCACAAGTGCGACGACGACCGGCAGGAGTTCATCCTGCTGTCGGACGTGCTCGGGATGTCGATGCTGGTCGAGACCATCAGCAACAGGAAATTCGGCGTCGCGACCGAGTCGACGGTGCTTGGCCCGTTCCACGTCGTGGAATCGCCGGTGCTCGAGCTCGGCGCGAACATCGACCTGGTGGGCGGCGGCACGCCGTGCGTGGTCACCGGGCGCGTGGTGTCGGTCGACCGCACGCCGCTGCCCGGTGCGAAGCTGGACGTCTGGCAGGCCAACGACCAGGGCTTTTACGACGTGCAGCAGCCGGACGTGCAGCCACGCACGAACGGGCGCGGGCTGTTCACCGCCGACTCCAACGGCGAGTTCTGGTTCCGCACGGTCGTGCCGAGCCCGTACCCGATCCCGACCGACGGCCCGGTCGGCGAGCTGCTCATCGCCACCGGGCGGCACGCCTACCGGCCGGCGCACATCCACTTCATCGTCACCGCCGACGGGCACCGGCCGCTGACCACGCACATGTTCGTGGCGGGCAGCGACTACATCGAGTCGGACACGGTGTTCGCGGTGAAGAAGTCGCTCGTCGTGGACTTCGCGAAGGTCACCGACCCCGCCGCGGCCGCGAAGTGGAACGTCGCTGTCCCGTTCCGGCACGCCCACTTCGAGATCGTCATGCAGCCTGGGTCGTGAGCTCGGCGGCGAGCGCGGCGCCCACCGCCGGGTAGCGGAACTCGAACCCGGCCGCGAGCAGGCGCCCGGGCAGCACGCGGGCGCTGGTCAGCAGCTCCGATGACATCTCGCCGAGGGCCAGCCGCAGCACCGGCGCGGGCACCCGCAGCCAGCCGAAGTCCGGCCGGCGGAACGCGTGGTGCAGGGCCGCGGTCAGTTCGGAGTCCGTCACCGGGTTGGGCGCGGTCAGGTTGTAGGCGCCGCTGCGGCCCGCGTCGTCGGACTCGAGCAGGAAACGGATGGCGCGGATCTCGTCGGTGAGCGAGATCCAGCTCATCACCTGGCTGCCGTCGCCGAACCTCGGCAGCACGCCGAATCTGGCGGGCCGGGCGAGCCGGGCGAGCACGCCGCCGCTCTTGCCAAGGACCAGGCCGCTGCGCAGGTGCGCGACGCGGATGTCCGCCTGCCTGGCGGGGTCGGCGGCGGCCTCCCAGTCGAACACCACCCGCGACAGAAACCCCTTGCCCGCCGGGGCGTCCTCGGTGACCTCCCCGCCGCCCGTGTCGCCGTACCAGCCGATCGCCGACGCGCTGATCAGCGCCTTCGGGGCCGGCTGCGCCGCGGCGAGCGCGGTCGCCAGGGCGCGGGTGGCGAGCACCCGGCTGGCCCGGATCTCGGCCTTGTAGCCCCGGGTCCAGCGGTGGTCGCCGACTCCCGCGCCGGCCAGGTGCACGCAGGCGTCGACGCCGGACAGGACCGGATCGCCTGCGTCGGCGGCCCGCGGGTCCCAGCGCACCTCGTCGGCCCCGCGCGGCGGCCGCCTGACAAGGCGGACGACCTGGTGGCCGTCCGCCCGCAGGCTGGCCGTCAGCGCGGTACCGATCAGCCCCGATGAGCCGGTAACCGCTACCTTCATCGCGCGCTTCGCGTCACAGGCCGAGTTCGGCCTCGAACGCGCCTTCCTCCAGGCGGCTCCGGACCGTGACGAGGAACCGCGCCGCGTCGGCGCCGTCGACCAGCCGGTGGTCGTAGGTCAGCGCCAGGTACACCATCGACCTGACCGCGATCACCTCGCCGAGCGCCGGGTCCTCCACGACGACAGGCCGCTTGACCACGGTGCCGACGCCGAGGATGCCGACCTGCGGCTGGTTGAGGATCGGGGTGTCGAACAGCGCGCCGCGGCTGCCGGTGTTCGTCACGGTGAACGTGCCGCCGGACAGCTCGTCCGGGCCGACCTGGCCGGACCTGGTCCGCGCGGCGACGTCGCTGATCTTCTTGGCGAGCCCGCCGATGTTCAGGTCGCCCGCGTTGTGGATGACCGGCACCATCAGCCCGCGCTCGGTGTCCACGGCGATGCCGAGATGTTCGGCGTCGTGGTAGGTGACCAGCATGTTTTCGGCGTCGATGACCGCGTTGAGCTTCGGGTGCACCTTGAGCGCCTCGACGGCGGCCAGGGCGACGAACGGCAGGAACGTGAGCTTGACACCCTCGCGCGCCTGGAAGTCGGCCTTGGCGCGGTCGCGGAGCCTGGCGATGTTCGTGACGTCCGCCTCGACGACCGTGGTGAGCTGCGCGGAGGTCTGCAGCGACTCGACCATCCGCTTGGCGATGACCTGGCGGGGCCTGGACAGCCGTTGCGTGGTGCCGCGCAGCGCCGACGGGACGAGCACCGGCCGGGCGGGGGCGGGAGCCGGGGCGGCCGGGGCGCCAGCGGCCGCTTCGGGAACGGCCGTCACAGGCGCGACCGCCGTCGGCGCGGCTGTCTGCGCCGCGG
>JASHPP010000004.1 GCA_030038035.1 Trebonia sp. | reverse complement strand
GTCTTGCTCATCACGACCGGGTTCAGCACGTGGTTCTCGAGCTGCGTGTAGACGAGGAACACGATCAGCGTCACGACGCCGGCGACCACCGAATGGCCGGCGGCGAACAGCACGGTCGGAATCCCGGCGAGCGCGCCGCCGATCATCGGCAGGAAGTCGACGAGCGCGACCCAGATCGCCCACAGCTGGGGGAACGGGACGCCGAGCGTGAGCAGGGTGACGAACACGACAACGCCCGCGATGACCGAGGTCAGGAAGTTTCCGAGCATGAACCCCACGACCGCGCGGTTGACCTCGGAGGCCACCCGGTTGACCTCGTCCGCCTGTGCGGGCGCGAGCAGGCTGAGGAAACCGCGGCGGAGCCTTGGCCCCTCCAGCAGCAGCAGGAGCACCAGGATGAAGATCGTGGCCAGCTCGACCACCAGCGAGAGCGCGCCCTCGCCGATCGTCAGCGCCGGCTTGCTGAGGTCCTGAGCGTACGTCACGAGCTTGGGGGCGTTCTGCGACACCCACCGCTGGACGTGGTACTTGCGCGCCAGTTCGCCGAGCCAGCCCTTGCCGCTCTGCACGCTCTGCACGTACGACGGCA
The DNA here is from genome assembly GCA_030038035.1 of Trebonia sp. The sequence continues at coordinate 6,647 of JASHPP010000004.1, read as the reverse complement.
GCTTGTCGGCGAGGTGGGTGATGGCGCTCACCAGCGGGGAGCCGAATGCCACCGCCAGCCCGAGGAACGCCAGCAGCGCCAGCAGCGTGACAACGGTGACGGCCAGGCCGCGGCGCCGGACCACGTAGCGCTGCAGGAGGAGCACGAGCGGGTTGAGTATGAGCGCGACAAACCCGGCGACGAGCATCAGCAGGACCACGTCGCGCAGCCGGTAGACCAGCTTGCCTGCCAGGTAGAAGAACGCGACGACGAGCACCGCGACGACGATCGTCCGCAGTGGGACGCCGCTCTTGTCGGCTGCCCGCCACAGCCGCGCCATCCGGAAGCCGGCTGGCCGCTGTTGTTCCTCGCTCACTCTTACAGCATGTCAGGTCCGCGAAGGCTTGGGGCAAGTGGGGACGAACAGATTGCGGCTCGCCCCAGCCAGCGCCGTCAGCATGGCAGCAGGCCATAGGCCTGCTTGGCGTCCAGGATGCGCGTCACGGCCGCGGCCACCACGGCGGCGAAGGAGGGGTCCGCGGCGACCTTCGCCAGGACCGCGGACGCCATCGTCTCCGCGGGGGCCAGCGACTGCGAGGTGATCATGTCACCGCCGGCGGACAGGAACTCGATCGCGCGCTGCCCCGCGGGGATCGCGGCCACCGCGGCGGCGTCGCCGAGGTCGTCGGAGATGATCACGCCGCGAAAGCCCAGCCCGGAGCGGAGCAGGCGCATCACGACCGGCGAGAACACCGCGAGATGAGACGGGTCGATCTTCGTGTACGTGGCCAGCGCGACCATCACGAACGGCACGCCCGCGTCGATCGCGTCGCGGAACGAGTTCAGGTACGGGTCGGTCGGCGTCGTGACGGTGTCCACCACGTTGGAGGTGAAGTCGGTGTTGCCCGTCACCCGGCCGAGCCCGGGAAAGTGCTTGGCGGTCGTCGCGACCCCGGCCGAGGCCATGCCCGCGATGAACGCCGCGCCATGCTCGCCGTTGACCTGCGGGGAGAAGCCGAACTCCCGGTCCAGCTCCCCGATCGGGGCATTCGTGCTCGCGGTGCCTGACGGCACCACGTCCATCACCGGCGCCAGGTCGAGGTTCACCCCCGCCGCCCGCAGCTGGCCGCCCCAGAGGGCGGCTTGCTCGCGCAGCGTGGCGACCGACCACGAACCCTGAGTCAGCGCGGACGGCATCACCGAGAACCCGGGGCCGGTGAGCGCCTGCACCTCACCGCCTTCCTGGTTGGCGGCCACGAAGAAGCGCACGCCGCCGGTGATCGACGCCGTGGCAAGCGACTGCATGTGCGCGGTCGCGGCGCTCGCCGCCGAGACGCCTTCGGAGGTGTCCGCGCCGAACAGCAGCGACCCGAAGTGGTACTGCTGCAGCGCCGCGGTCGTCACCGGCCCGGCAGCGTCCGCGGACAGGCCCACGAGGAACAGCTGGCCGACACGCTGTGCCTCCGTCATCCGTCCGTACACCTCGGTGACGCAGGCGGCCTGCGGGGAGGCCGTCGTCGGGCCGTCTGACGGCGCGACCGCTGACGGAGTCTGGCTTTCCTGGGGGCCCGGCCCGGGCAGGACCGCTCCGGCGTTGGAGCTGCAGCCGGCGACGGCCTGGCAGAGCGCGGCGGCCAGCGCGCACGCGACGACCGCCCGTACGCGCCATCGGCTGCGGGGTTTGGCCACCTCACGACTGTAGTGGCATTCCCAGGGCTAGAATGAAAACTATCCGTTCAGTTTCTTGTCGACAGGGAGGCCGCGTCGTGACGGAGCTGGCCACGACCACACTCGGCGGCACGGGCATGGAAATCACCAGGATCGGCTTCGGCGCCTGGGCCATCGGCGGCGGCGGCTGGCAGTTCGGCTGGGGGCCCCAGCAGGACGAAGAGTCGGTCGCCGCGATCCAGCGCGCGCTCGCCCAGGGGGTGAACTGGATCGACACCGCGGCGGTGTACGGGCTTGGGCACTCCGAGGAGGTTGTCGGCAAGGCCATCTCCGGCCTGGCGCGCAAGCCGTACGTCTTCACCAAGTGCTCGCGGCTAGAGGGTCCGGGCGGCACGATCGTGAGCAGCCTGCGCCGCGATAGCCTGCTGCGCGAGGCCGAGGCCAGCCTGACCAGGCTCGGAGTCGACGCGATCGACCTGTACCAGATCCACTGGCCGCGTCCGGCGGACCAGCTCGAGGAGGGCTGGTCGGCGCTGGCCGAGCTGAAGGAGCGCGGCCTGGTCCGGCACATCGGCGTGTCGAACTTCGACGTCGGGCAGTTGCGCCGCATCGCGCAGATCGCGCCGGCTGAAACGCTGCAGCCGCCGTACTCGCTGGTCGACAGCCACGCGGCAGACGCGATCCTGCCCTATGCGGGGCAGGCGGGCATCGGCGTGATCGTCTACTCCCCCATGGCCTCTGGCCTGCTGACCGGGGCCATGACCAGGGAGCGGATCGCGAACCTGCCCGACGACGACTGGCGCAAGCGCGACGCCCGCTTCACCGAGCCGCAGCTGACGCGGCACCTTGAGCTGGCCAGGCGCGTCGCGAAGGTGGCCGAACGCCACGGCACCACCCCTGGCGCGGTCGCCATCGCCTGGACGCTGCGCAACCCCGCGGTCGACGGCGCCATCGTCGGCTTCCGCAGCCCGGCGCAGGTCGACCCGCTGCTGCCCGCCGCCAGCCTGACGCTGACCGACGCGGACATCGCCGAAATCACCGGGTGAACCAGGGCAGCGCCGAGCCGCGGGCACGGTCACGCGGCCAAGGCCGCCCGCGCAGCGAGCCCGCCAGGCAGGCGATCCTCGCGGCCGCCGCCGAACTCCTGCTCGCCCGCGGGCTGTCCGCGGTCAGCATGGACGCGGTCGCCGACCGAGCCGGGGTGAGCAAGGCGACGATCTACCGCTGGTGGCCAAGCAAGGAGACGCTCGCGCTCGACGCGCTGCACGAGCAGTGGGCGACCACCGGGCAGGATCCGCCGGCTACCGGGACGCTTCGCGGCGACCTGCTCGCGCTGCTGCGGCCGTGGCTCGACCGCGTCGGTGACCGCCCGTACGGCCGGATCGTCGGCGCGCTGATCACCGAGGCGCGGACGGACCCGGTGTTCGGCGCCATGTACAGGGAACGGTTCGTCGAGCCGCGCCGGGCGCAGGCGCGCACGGCCTTCCGGCGGGCGCTCGCGCGCGGCCAGATCCCGGCGGGCACCGACGTGGAAGCGGCCATCGACCTGCTGTACGGCGCGCTGTATCACCGGCTGCTGCACGGCCATGCGCCGCTGACCCAAGAGTTCGCGCAAACCGTTGTGGAAATCGTCGTTGCCGGTATCGGCGGGATTTAAGAGCATTATCCCGAACGGACAGTGGTGACTGTCTATGCCAGACCGCGCTCCCCGTGGAGGAACGACGATGCGCTTCGGGGTCTTCGACCACAACGACGCCTCCGGCCGCCCGCCCGCCCGGCAGATCGCCGAGCGGCTCGACCTGGTCCAGGCGTACGAGCGCCTCGGATACCGCGCTTACCACATGGCCGAACACCACGGCACCCCGCTGGGCATCACGCCCTCGCCGCATCTGATGCTGGCGGCGGCGTCGCAGCGCACCCACGCGCTCAGGCTCGGCACGCTGATCTCGATCCTGCCGCTCTACCACCCGCTGCGCGTCATCGAGGAGGCGTGCACGCTGGACCAGCTCACGGGCGGGCGGCTGGACCTCGGCGTGGGGCGCGGCATCTCCCCCATCGAGACCGGGTTCCACGGCGTGCCTGGCGACCAGGCACAGGACCGGTTCAACGAGGCGTTCGAGATCCTGCGCGCGGGGCTGACCGCGGAGGTCGTCGACTTCCACGGGAAGTACTACCAGATCGACGGCGCGCCGGTGGTGACCCGGCCGGTGCAGCAGCCGCTGCCGCTGTGGTACGGGACGCGGACGCTGGACCGGGCGCTGTGGTGCGCCCGGCTGTCCATGCCGATGATGGCGCTGGTCCCGTCCGAACGGGTCCGCCCGCTGACCGACGCCTACCGGGCGGAGTGGGCCGCCCAGGGCCGCGCCGAGACGGACCTGCCGCCGCTCGGCATCACCCGCTCCGTGGTCGTCGCCGACACGAACGAGGCGGCGATGGCGATCGCCAACCGGGCGTTCGTCCGGTTCAGGTCGAACTTCGAGCATTTGTGGCGCAGGTTCGACGTGCCGCTGCCCGCGGTCCTGTCGGCGGACACCTACGAGGGCATCCACGCGACCGGTCACTTCTACGCGGGCGACCCGGCGGGCGCCCGCGCCTGGGTCGCCCGGCACCGCGACGTCGGCGGGATCAACTACATGGCTCTCGAACTGTGCTTCGGCGACATGACGGCGGCCGAGACCCTCCGCTCCGCGGAGCTGTTCGCCACCGAGGTCATGCCCGCGTTCGCGAGCTAGCCGACGGGCCGCACGCTGGCCGCGTGTCGGCGGGCGAGGGCACGGTAGACGGCGGGGTTCGTGTCTACCCACTGCTTCGCCCCCGGGCTGAGCTCGCCGACGACCCGGGCGGGCACGCCCGCCGCGAGCATACCAGCCGGGATCTGCATCCCCGGCGGCACCACGGCGCCGGCCGCGACAAGGGCGCGGCTTCCGACGACCGCGCCGTCGAGCACCGTCGCGCCGTTGCCGATCAGCGCTTCGGGGCCGACGACCGCGCCGTGCACCACGCACAGGTGCCCGACCGTCGCGCCCTCGCCGATCTCGGTGACCGGGTCCCAGCCGCCGTGCAGGACCGACCCGTCCTGGATGTTCGCTCCCCGCCGGACGACGATAGGCCCGAAGTCGGCCCGCAGCACCGCCCCGTACCAGACGGACGCCTCGTCCTCCACCCGCACGTCCCCGACCAGGGTGGCGGTCGGCGCGATCCACGCCCCGGCGCTCACCGTCGGCTCATGACCTTCAAACGCGAACAATGGCATCCGCTAAGGCTAACGTCCCCAGAACTCCCGAATCGTAGCGGAGCTGGCCGCCGACGATCGTGGCGAGCACCGCTAGGCCGGCGATGCGGTCCGGGCCGACGGCGGTCGGGTCTTCGGACAGGACCACGAAGTCGGCGAACTTGCCCGGTTCGATCGTGCCCTTGACGTGCTCGGCCTTGCTCGCGTAGGCGGAGCCGAACGTGTAGGCGCGCAGCGCCTGTTCGACGGTGACCGCCTCGGCGGCGTTGAACGGCGCGCCGGAGGCGGTGCGGCGGTTGACCATGTCGTGGATGCCGAGCAGCGGGGCGCCGGCCGCGACCGGGCGGTCCGAGCTTCCCGGCAGCACCATCCCCGCGTCGAGCAGGGACCGCTGGCGGTAGAGCCAGGACTGCCGCCGCGGGCCGACGGCCGCCATCATCGCGTCGCCGAGCTCGGTGCAGAACCGGCCCTGCGGGACAGCCAGCAGGGACCGTTCGGACGCTGTAACCACCTGATCGGGACGGGCAGCGGCGAAGTGCTCGATCCGGTGGCGCGGGTCTTTTCTCGGGTACGCCGCGGCGGCAGTCCCGAACGCGTCCAGGACCAGGTCGATGGCACGGTCGCCGATCGCGTGCGCGGCCACCCGCCAGCCGGCTCGGTGCGCGGCGACGATCGTCGCGGCCAGGTCCGCGGCGCCGGCCTGGAAGTACCCGGCGTTGGCTGGCTGGCCCTCGTACGGGCCGGACATCGCCGCGGTCCGGCCGACCAGCGAGCCGTCGGTGAAGATCTTCATCGGGCCAAGGCGCAGCCAGTCGTCGCCGAACCCCGTGCGGATCCCCAGGTCCAGGCCCAGCTCGATGCCGTCGGACGGGTGCGCGCCGATCCCGTGCAGCACCTCGCTCGCGACCATCAGCTCGACCCGGACGTGCAGCCGGCCCGCGTCGCGGGCGGCCTGGTAGGCGGCCAGCTCGGCCGGGCTGTGCCCGACCCAGCCCCCGCCGATGCCCGCCTCGGTGACGCTGGTGAGCCCCTCGCGCAGGTACTGCTCGCCGGCCCGCGCGATCGCGTCGGCGAGCGTGCTTACCGGGTAGGGATGCGTGAGCGCGCCGACCAGCTCCTGGGCGCGCTCTTCGAGCAGGCCGGTGGGGCGGCCCGCTTCGTCGGTCGCCACCCGCCCGCCGTCGACCTCTGGGGCGGCGGTGTCGATGCCGAGGTCGGCCAGGACCAGGCTGTTCACCACGCACATGTGACCGGAGGTGTGCTTGAGCCAGACGCGATGGCCGGGGGCGACCTTGTCGAGGGCGTCCCGGTGCGGGTGGCCGCCTGTCTTCGTCTGGTCGTAGCCCGAGCCGACGACCCACTCGCCTGCTTTGGTGGCCCTGGCGTGGCTGGCCACGCGGTCGTACAGCTCGCCGAGGCTGGCCACGCGCAGGTCGGCCTCGGTGCGGGAAAGCCCGAAGCCGATCATGTGGTTGTGCGCGTCGTGGAAGCCGGGCAGCAGCGTCGCGCCCTTCAGGTCAACGACGCTTCTTGCTGTTATCGCGGGGTCACCGTCGTAGACGCCGGCGATGCGGCCTCCGCTTACCGCGACCGCGCGCGCTCTCGGCCGGCCCGGGTCGATCGTCAGCACGTTCGCGTTGACAAGCAGCAGGTCCGCCTCGTATGGCATGGCACAGGATCATATTTCCGAACGGACCGGGGCGTCTCCCGCGGGCCAGGCCCTAGTCCGGCACATGGCCTGAGCCGTTGTCGCGCGCTGGCGCTAAGC
>JASHPP010000457.1 GCA_030038035.1 Trebonia sp. | reverse complement strand
GCTCGCTCGCGCCGCTTGCCGCGGCGACCACGAGCTGGTCGGGGTTGGCGGCGGAGATGCCGATCGGGTCACCGCCGAGTGGTGCCGTCCCGGCCTTCGCCCAGGTCGCCCCGAGGTCGCTGCTGACGTACACGGTCTTTTCCACCGACCCCATGGCGGCCCCGCCGGCGCACAGCAGCGCGAGCCCGTCCGGGCTGGTCACCGCGACCGCCGTTGGCGTCCCTACCGCTGGCGTGGTGCAGGGGAGGGCGTGCGTGGCGATGCTGAGCCCGCCGTTGCCCGTGACGATCACGCTGCTGCCGTCGAGCACCGCGGCCACCTGGCCCTGCGTCGCGATCGTGTGCGGGCCGCTGACCTGCGTGACCGCCTGCCACGCGCCGCCCGATAGCGGCTGGCGCCACAAGGTGCCTGCCTGCGCGCTGCCGCCGGACGCGGTGAGCGCGAGGACCTGGCTGTCGATCACCTCAAGATCAAGTATCGAGCCCTGCGGGCTGGCGACCGCGGTCCACCGCTGACCGCCGTCGGTCGTCTCCCACAGCCCGTTGCCGAACACGAACCCGACCTGCGGGTTGGCGAAGCGGATGCCCCACACGGCCGCCCCGGTGCTTGTGGATGCCTGCCCAAGCGGCACGACGGGTGCGGGCAGCCCGACCCAGCTGGCGCCCCGGTCCAGCGTGCGCACGATCGACGTGCACGGCGCGTTCGAGCACGGCGCCGTGCCCAGGACGAACGCCTCCTGCGTGGAAACAAACGTGACCGACGTGGCCGTGAACCCGGTCGGCACAGGACCGCCGGCCGGCACGGACGTGGCGGGTGCGGTGGACGGGGCCGTCGCCGTCGGCGTGGCACTGGCCGTGCTCGTCGTGGGCGTCGGTGCCGCCGTCGGCGTGGTGCTCGTGCCGCTGCTCGCACCGGAGTGCGCAGAGCCGCAGCCGGACACCGCAAAAATAGCCAACAGGACGCCAGACAGGAGCGCGAGCCCCGGTCGTGACGTGCGCAATGGTGGCCGCATGGGATCCCCCTTGTCGCCGCCGGTCACCGGGTCCCGCTGACCGCTTCGCCCGGTGACCGGATTGAGGTATTTCCTTACGGCGTCAAAGACGTAAACGGCACGCCTCTGGTTGGGGGACTTCCGTCGTTTTCCCGCGCGCTTAGTCGGGCCGGGAGTCGGCGGCCACCTTGGCGGCCAGGTGGTTGGGCAGTGGTTCGTGGCGCAGGTACCCGCGGGTGAAGGACCCGGTGCCATGCGAGACCGAGCGCAGGTCGATCGAGTACCTGATGATCTCGAGCTCGGGGACCTCCGCCCGGATCAGCGTCCGCCCGATCCCCACGGGCTCGGTGCCAAGGACGCGTCCGCGCCTGCCGGACAAGTCCGACATGACCGCGCCGACGTAGTCGTCAGGCACGAGGATGGAGACCTCGTCGACCGGCTCGAGCAGCATCGGCACGGCCTTTTCCGCCGCGTCCTTCAGCGCCGCGCGCCCGGCCTTCTGGAACGCCATGTCAGAAGAGTCGACCGAATGCGCCTTCCCGTCGAACAGCGTCACCCGGACGCCGGTCATTGGGTAGCCGGCCAGCACGCCCTGCTCCAGCTGGGCGCGGACGCCTTTTTCGACCGAAGGGATGAACTGGCGCGGCACCACGCCGCCGACGATCTTGTCCACGAACTCGAAGCCGGAGGCCTCAGGCAGCGGCTCCACCTCGATCTGGCAGATCCCGTACTCGCCGTGCCCGCCGGTTTGCTTGACGTTGCGCCCGAGCCCGCGCGCCGAGGCGGAGATCGTCTCGCGCAGCGGCACCCGCAGGTCGACGGTGTTCACCGACACGCCGTACCGCGACGTCAGCCGGTCGAGCAGCACGTCGGCGTGCGCCTCGCCCATGCACCACAGCACGAGCTGGCGGGTCTCGGCGTTCATCTCCAGGCGCATCGTCGGGTCCTCGGCGACCAGCCGGGACAGGGCGGCCGACAGCTTGTCCTCATCGGCCTTGGACTTGGCGACGATCGCGACTGGCAGCAGCGGCTCAGGCATCGTCCACGGCTCCATCAGCAGCGGCCGCTCCTTGTCTGACAGGGTGTCCCCTGTCTCGGCGGTGCTGAGCTTGGCGACCGCGCAGATGTTCCCCGCGGCACAGGAGGCCAGCGGCCGCTGCTGCTTGCCCAGGGGCGAGGTGAGGGCCCCGATCCGCTCGTCGTTGTCGTGGTCGGGGTGCCCGCGCACGACCCGCCCGTGCCCGGAGACGTGCACGGTCGCGTCAGGGCGCAGCGTGCCTGAGAAGACCCGGACCAGGCTGATCCGCCCGACATACGGGTCGGAGGTGGTCTTGACGACCTCGGCGAGCAGCGGCCCGCCTGGGTCGCAGGACAGCCCGGAGACGGGCTTTCCTTCGGGCGTGGCGACCGGCGGCAGCGGGTGCTCAAGCGGCGAGGGGAACGCCTCGGTCATCACCTCGATCAGCTCCGCCATGCCGATCCCGGCGGGGGAGGCGATGGCGAGCACCGGGTAGAAGCTGCCACGGGCCACCGCCTTCTCCAGGTCCTCGATGAGGATCCCCGGGTCGATGTCCTCACCGGACAGGTACCGGTCCATGAGGGTCTCGTCTTCGCTTTCCGTGATGATGCCCTCGATCAGCTCGCCGCGCAGTTCCGCCATGCGGGAGGCGTCGGATTCTGACGGCGACGCCGCGACGCGCGAACCGCTTGAGTAGTCGTAGAAGTTCTGGGACAGCAGCCCGATCAGCCCGCTGACACCCGACCCCGACGGGCCTGGCACCGGCAGGTACAGCGGCGCGACCGCGTCGCCGAACGCCGCGCGGCACGCGTCAAGGGCGGCGGCGAAGTCCGCCCGCTGGTGATCGATCTTGGTGATGACGACGGCGCGCGGCATCGCGACGGCCGCGCACTCGTCCCAGAGCATCCGCGTGACGCCGTCCACGCCGTCGGTCGCGGAGACGACGAACAGCGCCGAGTCGGCCGCCCGCAGTCCGGCCCGCAGGTCGCCGATGAAGTCGGCGTAGCCGGGCGTGTCGAGCAGGTTCACCGTGACCTTGCCGACCGTCATCGGCTCCACGGTCAGGTTCACCGACCGCTGCTGCCGGATTTCCACTTCGTCGAAGTCGCTGGCCGTCGAGCCTTCCTCTATCCGGCCCGGGCGCTGAATCGTTCCCGTGTAGCCAAGCAGGGCCTCGACGAGTGTCGTCTTCCCGCTGCCCGAATGGCCGACCAGCACGACGTTCCGCACGCCTTCCGGCTGGCCGGCCGCGGGTACCCTGCCGCTGGCCTGGCCGGCTGCGCTTCCCGCGCCCGTAGTGTCCGTCACTCCCGTCGCCTCCTTGCGGTGGTTGAGCGGTGGTTTGAGCCGCCGTCCTCAAAGACTGAACCCGACGGCTGCGTTACCACAAGCCCCACGGCAAGAATCCGCTAGGTGGCCGGGGAGTGACGGGGGAGGACGGGGAAGAAGGCGTGGTTGGTGACAAGTAAGATCTTGACGGCCATGCTGAACTTCCTCCGCCCCGCTTTCGCCCGCCTGTTCAACCCGGTGGTCCAGGCGCTCGCTCGCACGCCGGTCACGCCGAACATGATCACGGTGGCCGGCACGGTCGGGGTTTCCGCCAGCGCGCTCGCGCTGTTCCCGATCGGCGAGCTGTTCCCCGGCACCGCCTCCGCCGCGGTGTTCGTCTTCACCGACATGCTCGACGGGATGCTCGCGCGGGTCAAAGGCGACAGCGGCCGGTGGGGGGCGTTCCTTGACTCGACGATGGACCGGGTGGGGGACGCCGCGGTGTTCGGCGGCATCACGATCTGGTTCATCCGCGATCCCGCCGACCACCTGCTCGCCGTGGTGTCGCTGTTCTGCCTGGTGTGCGGGCTGTGCGTGTCGTACGTCAAGGCGAGGGCGCAGGGCCTCGGGCTCACGTGCGACGTCGGCCTCATCGAGCGGCCCGAGCGGCTGCTCATCGGGCTGACCTCGATCGGGCTGTCCGGGCTTGGCGTGCCGTACGTGCTGCCCATCGGGCTGTGGACGCTCGCGGCGGGCAGCCTGTTCACCCTGTGTCAGCGGATGCGCGCGGTATACCTGGACGCAAGGACCACCGCGGAGACCACCGCGGAGACCGCTGCCGAGATCGCCGCGGAGACCGCCGCGCGGACCACCGCGGACGCGGCCGCGGAAAGCGAGAAAGGCTTAGGGAGCGGAGCGTTGCTGACTGTGCTGCGGGAGCGGCTGACCGGCCTGGCGTTCGGCGCCGGCTGGACGTTGATGTGCCGGCTGCCTGAGTCCTGGGCGCGCGCGCTGTTCATGGCCGGCGCGGACATCGCCTGGCGGCGCCAGGGCCACGGCGTGCAGGTCCTCGAAGGAAATCTAGTCCGGGTGATCAGAACGAACGGCGGCGGCTCTCCCGGGGACACCGACATCGACGGCAAGGAGCTGCGGACGCTGTCGCGCGCGGTGCTGCGGTCCTACGCCAGGTACTACATGGAGGCGTTCCGGCTGCAGGTCATACCGCGGCAGCGGATCATTGACGGAATGCACGTCGACCGTCCCAATGTCGACCTGACCCTGGAGCACCTGAAGAACGGCCGCGGCGTGATCTACGCGCTGCCCCACATGGGCGACTTCGAGCAGGCGGGCCTCTGGATCAACCTCGCCGGGGCAGGCTCGTTCACCACCGTGGCCGAACGGCTCAGGCCCGAGTCGGTGTACGAGCGGTTCCTCGAGTTCCGGCGCAGCCTGGGCATGGAGGTGCTGCCGACGACCGGCGGCCCGCACCCGTTCGGCGTGATGGCGCAGCGGCTGCGCGCAGGGAAGCTGGTCTGCATCGTCGCCGACAGGGACCTGTCCGACACCGGCGTCGAGGTCGACTTCTTCGGCGAGAAGGCCCTGCTGCCGGCCGGGCCTGCCGCGCTCGCCGTGCAGACCGGCGCGGCGCTGATGCCCGTCTCCTGCTGGTTCGCCGGCGACACCGAGTGGGGCGCCCACGTGTACGACGAGATACCCGTGCCGCAGGCGGGCGACCGCAAGGAGAAGGTGGCCGCGATGACCCAGCAGCTCGCCGCGGTCTTCGAGCAGGGGATCACGGAGCATCCGACCGACTGGCACATGCTGCAGCGGGTGTTCGTCGCCGACCTGGACCTGGAGCGCCTGGCGAACAGCCGCACCAAGAACGGGAGCGGGTTATGCGGATCGGCATCGCCTGTCCTTACTCCCTGGACGTCCCCGGCGGGGTGCAGCAGCACGTCAGGGACCTGGCCGGGGCGCTGATCGGGCTCGGGCACGACGTCTCTGTGATCGCGCCTGCCGACGACGACAAGCCGCTCCCGTCCTACGTGGTCCCGGCGGGCAAGGCGGTGCCGGTGCCCTACAACGGGTCGGTGGCGCGGCTGGCCTTCGGGCCGCTGTCGGTGAGCCGGGTCCGCCGCTGGGTGCGCGACGGCGACTTCGATGTCCTGCACGTGCACGAGCCGGCGGTTCCCAGCGTGTCGCTGCTGGCCTGCTGGGTGGCCGCCGGGCCGATCGTGGCGACCGTGCACACGGCGATGCCGCGCTCCCGCGTGCTGCTGGCCGCCCAGCCGGTGCTGCGCAGCGCGCTTGAGAAGATCGACGGCCGGATCGCGGTGTCCGAGGCGGCGCGCACGACGCTGGTCGAGCACCTCGGCGGCGACGCGGTGCTCATCCCGAACGGCGTCGCCACGCGGCGCTACCGTCATGCCAACCCGCTGGCAGGCTGGCCGGGAGAAGGCGGCGCGATCGGCTTCCTCGGCCGGATGGACGAGCCCCGCAAGGGCCTGTCGGTGCTGCTCAAGGCCTTCGAGATCCTCGCCGCGCAGCACGCGGGGCTGCGGCTGCTCATCGCCGGCCCTGGCGACGCCGACGCGGCGAGCCAGAAGCTGCCCGCGGACATCCGCGCCAGGGCGCTGTTCCTCGGCGAGGTCACCGAGGAGGACAAGATCCGCGTCCTGCACTCGGTCGATGTGTTCTGCTCGCCGAACACAGGCGGCGAATCCTTCGGCATCGTCACCGCCGAGGCGATGGCGGCCGGCGTGCCGATCGTCGCCAGCGACATCCCGGCGTTCCGCCAGGTGCTGCGCGGCGGCAGCGCGGGCGAGCTGTTCGCCGCGGGGGATGCCGCCGCGCTGGCGGCGGCCGCGGCCCGGCTGCTCGACGACCCGGCGCGGCGCGCCGAGCTGTCGGTGGCCGCGCTCGACGCGGTGGCCAGCTACGACTGGGATGTGGTCGCGCGGGACGTCGTCAGCGTCTACGAGACCGTGGTCCTCGGCCGCGCCACCGTCGGGGTGGCCCAATGACGTGGACCTTTATCGTCTTGATCCTGCTCGCCCTGGTGCTCTGGGGCTTTTACGTCTCCTGGCGGGCCGGCCGGCTGGACCGGATGCACAACCGTGTCGAGGCCGCGCGCACCGCGCTCGACCTGGCGATGGTGCGGCGCAGCTCGTCGGCCGCCGAGCTGGCGTCGTCGGGGCTGCTTGACCCGGCGGCCAGCCTGCTGCTCGCGTCCGCGGTGCTCCGCGCCAAGGAGTCCGACCAGGCGCAGCGTGACCTCGCGGAAAGCGACCTGACCCGCGCGCTGCGCGCGACAGTCGGCCAGCCAGGCTTCCTGGCCGAACTCGAGGGCAAGGACGGCGCCGCCGAGCTGCTCGCCGAGGTGGATGCGTCCGCGCACCAGGTGTTCATCGCGCGCAAGTTCTACAACGACGTGGCCGCCCGGACGATCGACGCCAGGCGGCGCCCGCTCGTGCGGGTGTTCCGGCTGGCCGGGAACGCGCCTGCGCCCGAGTTCTTCGAGATGGACGACTTGCTCGGCGACGGTGCGGGTGTGGGCTGACCAGCGGACCAGCCGACCCCCTGATACCCGGATACGATGTAAACGAGCATGTTCGCACCAGGAGGTCTTTGACATGTCCACTGTCGACAATCCGACGCACCCCGCCGCGCAGACGGGCACCGCACGGGTGAAGCGGGGCATGGCGGAGATGCTCAAGGGCGGCGTGATCATGGACGTCGTGACGGCTGACCAGGCCAAGATCGCCGAAGACGCTGGCGCGGTCGCGGTCATGGCGCTCGAGCGGGTGCCCGCGGACATCCGCGCGCAGGGCGGCGTGGCGCGGATGAGCGACCCGGACATGATCGAGAAGATCATCAGCGCGGTGTCCATCCCCGTCATGGCCAAGTGCCGGATCGGCCACTTCGCGGAGGCCCAGGTGCTGCAGGCGATCGGCGTCGACTACATCGACGAGTCCGAGGTGCTGACGCCGGCCGACGAGGCCCACCACGTGGACAAGTGGAAGTTCACCGTGCCGTTCGTCTGCGGCGCGACCAACCTGGGCGAGGCGCTGCGCCGGATCGGTGAGGGCGCGGCGATGATCCGCTCCAAGGGCGAGGCAGGCACCGGCAACGTGGTGGAGGCCACCAGGCACATGCGCTCGCTGAGCCAGGGGATCCGCCGCCTGGCGAGCCTGCCCGCCGACGAGCTGTTCACCGCCGCCAAGGACCTTCAGGCGCCGTATGACCTGGTCGCCGAGGTGGCGAAGGCCGGGAAGCTGCCGGTCGTGCTGTTCACCGCCGGGGGCATCGCCACCCCCGCCGACGCGGCGATGATGATGCAGCTTGGCGCCGAGGGCGTCTTCGTCGGCTCCGGCATCTTCAAGTCGGGCGACCCGGCCAAGCGCGCCGCCGCGATCGTCAAGGCGACGACGTTCTACGACGACCCCGACGTGATCGCGAAGGTCTCCCGCGGGCTCGGCGAGGCGATGGTCGGCATCAACCTCGACACGCTCCCCGCCGAACAGCGCTACGCGGGCCGCGGCTGGTAGCCGCGACCGGCCGCCCCGCCCGCCGCCCCGGCCGCCCCGCCCGCCCCCTGCCCGGGAAGAGCGGCCTCCGTTACGGTGTTGCACAAGACGATCCTCTGACCGCGGCGGCGCTGACGCGCGCCTTCAGCCGGGCAGAGGCCGACGAGGAGGACCCGACCGTGCCGCTCATTGGCGTACTCGCCTTGCAGGGCGACGTCCGCGAGCACCTGCGCGCGCTCGACGAGGCCGGCGCGCGGGCCTGCCCGGTGCGCCGCCTCAACGAGCTGGAGTCGGTGGACGGCCTGGTGATCCCGGGCGGGGAGTCGACCACGCTGTGGCGGCTCGCCGTCGCCTTCGACCTGCTCGACCCGCTGCGCAAGCTGATCGCGGGCGGACTTCCCGCGTTCGGCTCGTGCGCCGGGATGATCATGCTCGCCGACCGCCTGCGCGACGGCGTCGGCGGGCAGCAGACGTTCGGTGGCATCGACATGACCGTGCGCCGCAACGCGTTCGGCCGCCAGGTCGACTCGTTCGAGCGCCCGGTCGGCGTGGCCGGCCTGGACGGCGCGCCGTTCCACGCGGTGTTCATCCGCGCGCCGTGGGTGGAGCAGGCCGGGCCTGGCGTCCGCGTGCTCGGCCGCGACGAAGGTAGGATCGTCGCCGTCCGGCAGGGGGTCTTGCTCGCCACCGCGTTCCACCCGGAACTGACTCCGGACCGGCGCATTCACGAGCTTTTCGTTTCGATGGTGAAGGGAACGTCATGAGCGGCCACTCCAAGTGGGCCACCACCAAGCACAAGAAGGCGGTGGTCGACGCCAAGCGCGGCAAGCTGTTCGCCAAGCTGATCAAGAACGTCGAGGTGGCCGCGCGCACCGGCGGCGGTGACCCGGCGGGGAACCCGACCCTGTACGACGCCATCCAGAAGGCCAAGAAGAACTCGGTGCCCAACGACAACATCGACCGCGCGATCCGCCGCGGATCCGGCCAGGAAGCGGGCGGCGCCCAGTACGAGACGATCACCTACGAGGGGTACGGCCCCGGCGGGGTCGCGGTGCTCGTGCAGTGCCTCACCGACAACAGGAACAGGGCCGCCTCCGACGTGCGGGTCGCGTTCACCCGCAACGGCGGGTCGATGGCCGACCCCGGCTCGGTGTCTTACCTGTTCAGCCGCAAGGGCGTCGTCCTTGTCAGCAAGAGCAGGACGCTGACGGAAGACGACGTGCTCGCCGCCGTCCTCGACGCGGGCGCCGAGGAGGTCAACGACCTCGGCGACTCCTTCGAGATCGTCTCGGAGCCTGGCGACATGGTGGCCGTCCGCACCGCGCTGCAGAACGCGGGGATCGACTACGAGTCCGCCGACGCGGCGTTCCTGCCGAGCGTGGAGATCGAGCTTGACGAGGAGCAGGCCAAGCGCGTCTTCAAGATGATCGACGCGCTCGAGGACTCCGACGACGTGCAGGACGTGTACGCGAACTACTCGGTGCCCGACGACATCATCGAGAAGATCGGCTGACCGGCTAGGGTTAGCCGGGTGACCGGCCTGCAGATCCGCCCGCTGACGCCGGAGGACGATATCGACGCCCAGGTCGATCTCGGGCAGCGGGCGTTCGGCCCGATGTCGCCGGCGCAGCGGCTGAACTGGATCCACACCGCCACCCTGCGCATCAGGCAGGGCACCTTCCTCGGCGCGTTCGTCGGCGGGCGCCCGGCGGGCGCGGCCGCCTTCCACGACATGCGCCAGTGGTGGCACGGCCGCGGCATGCCGAGCGCCGGCGTGGCGAGCGTGAAGGTCGCCCCCGAGCACCGCGGGAACGGCATCGGCCGCCTGCTCATGACCGCGCTGCTCGACCTGATCGCCGAGCGCGGCTACCCGGTCTCGTCGCTCTACCCGGCGACCATGCCCCTCTACCGTTCGCTGGGCTGGGAGCTCGCGGGCAGCAGGTACATGGCCGCGGTCCCGGCACGCTCGCTGCGCACGCTCACGGCCCCCGACGTCGCCTCCGGCACCGGAGCCGCACGCGGGGCGGTGGAGGTACGCCGGGCCGGGCCAGCCGACGCCGCCGAGGTCAACGAGATCATCGCCCGCTGCCACGAGACGGCACACGACAGCGGCCCGCTCACCTGGGACCTCGAGCCCGCCGCGCACTGGCTGGCGCGCGCGGACATGTACGGCTACCTCACCGGCGACGGCTTCGCCGCCTACCGCTGGCAGGGCGGCAACGAGGAACTGTTCGTCGAGCGCGTGCACGCCGCGACCCCCGAAGCCGTGCGCGCCCTCTGGTCCGTCATCGCCTCGCACTCCTCGATCGCCCGCACGGTCCGGGTCCGGATCGCCCCCGCCGACCCGCTCTGGTGGCTCACCCGCGAGCGCGACGTCTCCGGCGCCAGCCGCTGGATGTGGATGCTGCGCGTGGTCGACGCGCCCGCCGCGATCGCCGCCCGCGGCTTCCCTGCCGGGGTCTGCCTGACCGTCCCGCTTGTGATCACCGACCACGCGCGCCCCGCCAACTCGGGCCGCTGGGACCTGACCGTCAGCGAGGGCACGGGAACACTTATGCCGAACGATCCCGGCTTCCTCTCCAGCCCCGCCCCCTCCGCCGCCGGTGCCGCGCCCGCCGCCCCCCTCGCGCTGGGCGCGCGCGGCCTGGCCGCCCTGTACGCCGGCACCCCGGTCGCGACGCTGCGCCTGGCGGGCCTCGCCGCCGGCGGCGCGCCGGCGGCGGACGCCGCCCTCGACGCCGCCTTCGCGGCAACCCCCTACATGGTCGACGACTTCTGACCGGCGGCCGGCCGACACGCGGCCGGAGTGCGGGACAGCGGCGTGCCCGGACGGTAGGGTCGCCCGTAGCGAACAGATGTTCGCCGACGGCAAGCGGATGGGCGGTACAGGCGATGAGGCGGTTCGCGCGGTGACGCTGTATCCTCCCCGTCGCACCCGGGTGCTCGGCGTCGACCCCGGCCTGACCAAGTGCGGCCTCGGCGTGGTGGAGGGCGTGCCGGGCCGGCCGCCCGGCCTGGTGGCGGTCGGCGTGGTGCGCACCGCGGCGCAGGACGACATCGCGGCCCGGCTGCTGGCGGTCGAGCGGGAGATCGACCGCTGGCTGACCGAGTACCGGCCGGACACGGTGGCGGTGGAGCGCGTGTTCAGCCAGCGCAACGTGCGGACCGTGATGGGCACCGCGCAGGCGGGCGCCGTGGCGATCCTGTGCGCCGCGCGGCGCGGGCTGCCGGTGGCTTTGCACACGCCGAGCGAGGTCAAGGCGGCCGTGACGGGCAACGGCCGGGCCGGCAAGGACCAGGTGACGACGATGGTGATGCGGCTGCTGCGGATGCCCGAGCGGCCCCGGCCTGCGGACGCCGCCGACGCGCTCGCCCTCGCCATCTGCCATCTGTGGCGGAGCGCGATCGCGGCGCCTGCCGTCGCGGCCGGGCAACTGAGCACGAGCGGAGGCGGCACGTGATCGCGCACCTGAACGGGACAGTGGCCGGGGTCGGCCCCGACGGGGCGGTCATCGACGTCGGCGGGGTGGGGCTGCGGGTGCAGTGCACGCCCGACACGCTCGCGGCGCTGAAACCCGGCGAGCCCGCCCTGGTGGCGACCGCGCTGATCGTCAGGGAGGACTCGCTGACCCTGTTCGGGTTCGGCAGCGAGGATGAGCGGAACGTGTTCGAGTTGCTGCAGACGGCGAGCGGGATCGGGCCGCGGCTCGCCCTCGCGATGCTGGCCGTGCACTCCCCTGACGCGCTGCGCCGCGCGGTCGCGACCGAAGACCTGAACGCGCTCACCATCGTGCCCGGCATCGGGAGGAAGGGCGCGCAGCGGATCGTGCTCGAGCTGAAGGACCGCCTCGGCGCGCCAGGGGAGTTCGCCGCGGGCCCCGCCGCCCCGCCGCGGGCGGCCGCGCCGTCCTGGCGGGAGCAGGTGCAGTCCGGGCTGACCAACCTGGGCTGGTCGGCCCGCGAGGCCGACGCGGCCATCGCCGCCGTCGAGGCGGAATCCGATGGCGAGCAGGCGCCCGACGTGGCCGGCGCGCTGCGCGCCGCGCTGCGGAAGCTGAGCAAGCCGTGACCGAAGCAGGCGACGCCCTCGCGCGGGCCGAGGAAACCGAACTCGCGCGGCGGGCGCGCCCCTTCGCCGACGGCGTCGTCTCCCCGCTGGCGGACAGCGACGAGCGGGCGATCGAGGGCGCGCTGCGGCCCAAGCGGCTGGCGGACTTCGTCGGCCAGGGGCGGGTCCGCGAGCAGCTGTCCCTGCTGCTGCGCAGCGCGCTGCGCCGCGGCAGGCCGCCGGACCACGTGCTGCTGTCCGGCCCGCCCGGCCTCGGCAAGACCACGATCGCGATGATCATCGCCGCCGAGCTCGGCGCGCCGATGCGGATCACCTCAGGGCCCGCGATCGAGCGGTCGGGCGACCTGGCCGCGGTGCTGTCCACGCTGCACGAGGGCGAGGTCGTGTTCATCGACGAGATCCACCGGCTCGCCCGCCCGGCCGAGGAGATGCTGTACCTGGCGATGGAGGACTTCCGCGTCGACATCGTGGTGGGGAAGGGGCCGGGGGCGACCGCGATCCCGCTCGACATCGCGCCGTTCACGCTGGTGGGCGCCACCACGAGGGCCGGGCTGCTGCCTGCTCCGCT
>JASHPP010000456.1 GCA_030038035.1 Trebonia sp. | reverse complement strand
CACGCTGGCCCGCGACCTCGGGCTGCTGCTCGAGCGGGGCTGGACGCTGGCGGGGCTGCGCGCGTTCGACGCGTTCCCGATGACCCATCATGTGGAGTGCGTGGCTACGGTTGCCCGGTGACCCGCCGGAATCCGGCGCGACGTCCCGCCACAGCCATGCGGGCGTCCACCCCTTACGTCACATCAGCAACATCTGTTTTCTTTGCACACTCCATGCGATCCTGGTGGCCAAGTCCCCGGCTCTGGCGCGGATAGCGGGATCACGCCCGTACCGGATGCCCGGTCAGCACATGCTGTTCGCGGTCCGCGGTGATCCTCGCGGTGTGTTCGGGGTTTGTGCTGGTATGACGACGCGAACCCGGAACGTATCGCGGCGGCGGCCGGCCGGGATCGCCGGCCCGGGTGCCGCCGGGCATGGCATGGCGCCGGGGCGTGACGGGGCGGCCCCGGCCGCGGCCGGCGCGCCACATGAACCAGAATTAACCACCAGGATCGCGGGATGTATCCCACGCCCGGCAATAGCCTGCCAGGTCGGGGTCGGGGGCCGCTCCAGGCCGGCACGGTCCCGGCGGCTGTTGGCGGTGGGGCCCCCGCCAACAGGCTTGCATGCCAGGAACCTAAGCCGCCCAGCCCGCCGGCGGAACAAACCACCCATACCGGGCGCGGTCCGCGGGCGCCGGCCAAGATAGGACCCGAGCGGCATCCGGAAATCGGTATAAAACGGGCAATAAAGCTGCGGCCCGGGTCCTAAGTTCCCGACGCCGTCCCGCTATCTGAGACAGCCGCCGGCCAGCCGCCCGCCGGCCAGCCTGCCACGCCCTTGCCGCACTGCTCACACCCACATCAGCTGACCAGGTGACATGCACCCGAGGGAGCGGCGACACAGCCCCTCAACTTCCCGAGATTGCAACAGGCCTGGCGCTGGGGGCCCCGCCGCCAGCACGCGCGGCAACCTCAAGCGGGACCAGCTATCTCGCCCGCCGGGCGCAGGCTGCGCGCCGGTCAGCCGACGCCGGCGTAGGAGTGCATGCCGGTGATGAAGACCTGGACGACCAGGATGTTGAACGCCAGGCTGGCGAAGCCGAGGAGCTGGACGTAGTTCGCGAAGCGGCGCCAGCCGGCCGTCGCGCGCGCGTGCAGGTAGGCGGCGTAGAGCACCCACGTGATGAACGCCCAGGTCTCCACGGGGTCCCAGCCCCAGTAGCGGCCCCACGCCTGATCCGCCCAGATCGCGCCGGCGATGACGCCGAACGTCCAGATCGGGAATCCGAAGATCACCGTCCGGTAGGTCAGCTTGTCCAGCGTCGTGGACGGCGGGATCCGGTCGAGCAGCCCGTTGCCGGGCTCCGCCTTGCCGGCCGCGACCCGGGCCCGGTACCGTTCCGCGACCAGGTACATGATCCCAAGCACCGCCGCGACGAAGAAGATGCCGGTCGACAGCGTCATCGCGGTCACGTGGATGCTGAGCCAGTACGACTGCAGCGCGGGCACGAGCGGGCCCGCCGCGGTGTAGATGACCGTCTCGGCGAGCCCGAGCGCGACGACGACCGAGCCCATCACGAACACGCCGAGCGCCCAGGCCCGGTAGCGGATCATGATGTAGATGAAGAAGATCGCCGCTACGCAGGTGAGCGCGGTGACGAACTCGTACATGTTGCCCCAGGGCGCGCGGTGCACCGCCAGCCCGCGGGTGACGACCGCGATCACGTGGGCGAGGATGCCGACAACGCTGAGCGTCACCGCCATCCGCACCCACGGGCCCTCCTGCCACATGGAGCGGAAGGCGGGGATCTTCCGGGCCGGAAGGGCCGGAAGGGCCGGCACGCCGCCACCAGCCGCGACCGGCGGCGTCGCCGCGCCTGCCCCGCCCGCCGTGACCGACGACCCGCTCACCGCGGCACTGGCCGCGCCGACGGCCGCCAGTTCCGTGGCGGCGACCGCGTTGACCGCGGGCGCGGGCCTCGCCGCCCGGCGCGGCCGGCCGAACGCGAAGTCGCCGGCGAACGCCAGCACCGCGAGCGAATAGATAAGCAGCGCCGCGATCATGAAGTCGCTGCTGACGTGCGCCAATGCCTGGTTGACGGCCACGACCCTCACGCTCCCGTTTCTGACTGGTTGTTAGGCTCACGTTCTTCGCCCGGCGGGGCGCCGGGCACTGACGGTGCCCCCGACACCGGCGGCTGCCCGGCCGCCGCGGCGTCGGCGTCCGCCAGCTCGGCGGACAGCTCGGCGAACTCGTCCTCGAAGCCGCCGCTGGCGTCGGTGCGGGCCAGGCCGCCGACTGTGACGACGGACCCGGTGCCGGCGACCGCGGGCACGGCCCGCACGAACACCCGCCGCCGCCGCACCAGGAACGAGAGCAGCAGGCCGCCCAGCGCGAGAATCCCGCAGACCAGGGCCGGAAGCTGGCCCGGGTCGTAGGTGATCGCGAGGCTGACCCACTGCTTGTAGCCGACGAACGTCAGCGTCCCTTCCCCGCCGGGAAGAGTCCAGCTCTGGCCGGGAAGAAGCAGCTGCGGCGCGGCCGTCACCTGCCGCATGCCGGTCGTGTCGAGCTGGTAGACCGACTGCGGGACGGCGGAGTTCAGGCAGCCGCTGCACGAGTACCCGATCAGCGACACCGCCGGGTAGTCGGGCGCGGGGAACGCCGACTCCAGCGTCCCGCCCACGGACACCGCGGTCGGCACGAACACGCCCTCGAAGCCGAGCTGCGACGGCGTGGCAGCCGACACCTTGACCACGCCCTCGGACAGCAGCGTGCCGGTGTTGGCCGGGATGAACGGCGTGGCCTGGTCGTACACCACCTGCCCGCGCGCGGTCGTCACGCGGAACACCGGGGCGTACCCGTGCCCGATCAGGTACACCTTGACCGAGTCGACGGCAAGCGGGTGGTTCACCTGCAGGTCGTAGGAGTGCGCCGGAGCGCCAGGTGACGCCGAGTACGTGACGTAGGCGTGGAACGCCGCCGGCTCGCCGGACGCCTCGTAGCTCGCCGAGAAGGAATTCAGCGTCAGGCTGAACGGCGCGAGGTCCGATCCGCTGACCAGCCGGCCGGGGTTGAACTCGTCCAGGGCGGCCGTCGTGTCGGCGAACCCCTGCCCCTCGACGAGCAGCTTGTCCGCCTTGTAGCCGAACAGCCCGCCCAGCGCGATCGACACGAGCACGCCCACCAGCGCGAGGTGGAACAGCAGGTTGCCCGCCTCCCGCAGGTACCCCTTCTCCGCGGACACCCAGTGGCCGGAATCGGCGGCACCCGGCCGCCGCAGCCGGAACCGGTGCCCGCCGAGCACCGCCGCCGCCACCCCGACCGCCGCGTCGGGCGCCAGCGCGGACGGATACGAGGCCGAGTGCGGCAGCCGTTGCAGGTAGCGAGGCGCCCGCGGCGGCGGCGTCCTGGCCGACCCGGCGAGCCGGAACGTGCGCGGGACCACGCAGCCGACAAGCGACGTGAACAGCAGCAGGTAGATCGCCGCGAACCACGGCGAGGCGAACACGTTGAACAGGCCGAGCCGGTTCAGCCACGGCGCGAGCGCCGGGTGCGAGGCGAAGTACTGCTGCACCCCGGCCAGGTCCGTGCCCTCCTGCGGCAGCAGCGACCCGGGCACCGAGCCGAGCGCGAGCAGGAACAGCAGGATCAGCGCGGTCCGCATGGAGGTGAGCTGCCGCCAGGCCCACCGCGGCCAGCCGGTGGCAGGTCCCGCCGTAGCGCCGGTGGCGGCGGCGTCCCGTTCCGTTTCCTTATCGCCGAACGGACGCGTGGCGTCTGTGTCCGCCTGCGCCGTCTGCGGCGCGTGCACGTCGGTCATTGGCTCGCCGCCACGTCATGGAGCATGGTGACCATGCCCGAGTAGCTGACGGCGCCGATCACCAGGCCCGCGATGCGCCCGGTCCGGTCGATCACCACCGTCGTGGGGGTGTCGCTGATCGGTGCCACCTGCCCGAACTCCTGCAGCACCGTGTAGCTGGGGTCGTTCACGCTCGGGTAGGTGATGCCGACGCTGCGGGTGTACGCGAGCGCGTTGGCCGGCGTGTCGCCGACGTCGTCGCCGAGGAAGGAAACCCCCTGCGAGCGGAACTGCTCGGCGAGCACCGCGAGCGTCGGGCCCTCGCTGCGGCACGGGTCACACCAAGAGCCCCAGAAGTTGAGCACGACGATCTTGCCCCG
The DNA here is from genome assembly GCA_030038035.1 of Trebonia sp. The sequence continues at coordinate 4,302 of JASHPP010000456.1, read as the reverse complement.
GTAGCTGGCGAGCCTGATCGGCGCCCCGGTCAGCGAGGTCGCGGTGAAGTCGGGCGCGAGCGCGCGGTGCCCCACCGCGTACACGATCTGGTCGGTGTTGCCGTCGATATAGCTGACCCCGCTCGCCGCGCTGCTGCCTTGCGTGAAGGTGACCACCAGGGCGCCGGCGAGCAGCACGGCAGCGACGGCCGCCACGCTGACGACCGTCCGGCGCTTGGCTTTGAACACCGGCGGTCCCTTACGGTCTCCTACAGGGGGTAGTACGCCGACTATTGTGCCGCATCCGGATCGCGGACCTGTCGCCGGGGCGGCACTGCGTAGGAAACGCCGCTCAGCTCGTCGCCGGAGAAGGTCAGGCTGGTCACGCTCCCTAGCGCGCACTGGCGGCTGCCGGGGTTGTGCCACAGCCGCCGGTGCTCCGCCGCGAGGCGGCTCACCCAGATGGGCAGCTGGTGGCTGACGCACACCGCCTCGCGGCCGGGCGCGGCTTGCCTCGCCCGCTCGATGACCGCGCTCATCCGGGCCGCCACCTGCTTATACGGCTCCCCCCACGACGGCCGGAAGGGGTTCCACAGGTACCGCCAGTTCACCGGGTTCAGCGCCAGCTCGGCCAGGCCCATGGCCTTGCCCTCGAGCACGTTTCCCGACTCGATCAGCCGCTCGTCGGTGACGACCTGGAGGTCCAGGCGCTCGGCCAGCGGGCGGGCCGTCTCCTGGGCGCGCTCGAGCGGTGAGGCGAACAGAGCCGCCACGGGCCGTTCGGCGAAAAAATCGGCGGCGGCCGCGGCCATCAGCCTTCCGTTCGCGGACAGGTGATAGCCGGGCAGGCGACCGTAAAGGACGCCGTGCGGGTTGTGCACTTCACCGTGCCTGAGCAGGTGAACGACGGTTGTCTGCGCCATGGCGCCGCCAGCTTACCGGCTCAGCCGAGCACCCACCGCTACGCGCTGAGCGCGCCCGCGGCGGCCCTGGCGGCCGCGGGGAGGGCGCCGGCGATCCGGGACAGCGCGGCGTCGTCGTGGGCGGCGGAGACGAACCACGCCTCGAACGCCGAGGGCGGCAGGTACACGCCGCCGTCGAGCATCGCGTGGAAGAACGCCGCGTAGGCGGCGGTGGACTGGTCCTTCGCGTCGGCGAAGTTCGTCACGGGATCGGTGCGGCCGAGGAAGACCGTGAACAGATTCCCCGCCACCGACAGGTAATGCGGCACCCCCGCCGCCGCGAGCGCCGACGACACCGCCTTGGACACCGCGGCGGCGAACGAGTCGACCGCGGCGTACACCTCGGGCGTGCAGGCCCGCAGCGTCGCCAGGCCGGCCGCGGTGGCAAGCGGGTTCCCCGACAGCGTGCCGGCCTGGTAGACAGGGCCCGCGGGGGCGAGGCGGGACATGATCTCCGCCCGCCCGCCGAACGCCGCGCACGGCAGCCCGCCGCCCATCACCTTGCCGAACGTCACCAGGTCTCCCCGCACCCCGTCCAGGCCGTACCACCCGGACGCGCTGACCCGGAAGCCGGTCAGCACCTCATCCATGATCAGCAGCGCTCCCGAGGAGTCGCACAGCGACCGCAGCAGCGCGTTGAACTCGGGCAGCGGGGGGACCACGCCCATGTTCGCCGGGCATGCCTCGGTGATCACGCAGGCGATCTCATCGCCGCGGGCGGCGAACAGGCCGGCCACCGCGGCGTCGTCGTTGTACGGCAGCACCACGGTGTCGGCGGCCGACGCGCCGGTCACGCCCGGCGTGTCCGGCAGGCCGAGCGTCGCCACCCCGGACCCGGCCGCGACGAGCAGCGCGTCCACGTGACCGTGGTAGCAGCCCGCGAACTTCACCACCAGCGAGCGGCCGGTGTAGCCGCGGGCCAGCCGCAGCGCCGACATCGTCGCCTCGGTCCCCGAGTTGACCAGCCGGACCTGCTCGACGGGCGCCCTGGAGACGATCTCGGCGGCCAGCTCCACCTCGCCGGGCGTGGCCGCGCCGAACGACGTGCCGCGCTCAAGCGCCGCGGACACGGCCGCCACCACCGACGGGTGCGCGTGCCCGAGGATCATCGGCCCCCAGGAGCACACCAGGTCCACGTACTGGCGGCCGTCGACGTCGTGGAGGTACGCGCCCGCACCCCGCTCGATGAACCTGGGCACCCCGCCGACCGGCCCGAACGCGCGGACCGGCGAGTTGACCCCGCCCGGCGTCAACTCAAGGGCACGGGCGAACAGTTCGGCGGAGCGGTCCGGCACGGTCAGCTGCCTTCCTCCTCGCAGGCGTCGACAAGGAACTCGAGCAGCCGCAGCGCGTCCGGCAGCGGGTTCCCCGCGGGCTGCCGCACCCAGCGTACGTCCTGGCCGGTGCCGTACCGGGAGGGCGGCGCGAGCACGTAGCTGTCCCGGCAGTGCCAGCGCAGCGATTCGGTCTGGGTGGAGGTGTCAGGCGAGCTGTCCAGCCCGCAGGACCACCACTCTTCTTCATCGGCGGGCGCGCCCCTGGTGGCGACGAAGAACAGCATCCGCTCGGTGCCCTGCATGGCGACCGGCCCGGTCTCCACGCCGGCCCCCGCCGCTCTTGCCAGTGCCGCCGCGCCCGCCAGGGCGGGGACGTCGAGAACATCAAAAACCCGCCCGGTGACGAGTATCACATTCGCCTCCGGGCGGGCTTCCCACCACTTCGCAATCGTTTCGCTGTCTGCCGTCGCCTGCATCTGCCAGGTCGGTGACACCGGGTGCGCCCCCGGCGCCGGGCAACCGACCCGGTCGCACGAACACGCCCGGCCCGGCTCTGGCGTCCCGTCGATCCCCCGGCTGGAATGCACCCCGGGACATACCGGCCAGCCCATCGCGGCGTATTGCAGCGCGGCCGCGCCAAGCGCGGGCGGCCGCTGCGCCGCACGGCGGCGGCCTCGTCGCCGCATCATCGTCACCATCAGGCCCCGACTCCCACTAGTCCACCGTTGCCCCCCGCACCGTCGGTCTGGGTATGCAAAGCACCCGCGTCATGCCGGTCGGTGGGATAGCGGAAATCGTACTCCGCCCAACGGATCATTCCGAACGAACCCGCGCTGATTCACGCCGGCCAGGATGGCGGACCGGCCGGTACCCCTGGTGCAATGTCGTTTGCCAGAGATGATGGTGATGCGCTGGGCGACGGAAGTGATGTCAGCGCCACACCCCGCACCCTGGCAGTGCCGATCATTGCGAACACTTTTTTTATCGCATAGAGATTTTGCAGCCAGTAGCGCGCAAAGTCTTCGCGATCATGGTCCGGGCTCTTGCCGGTTGCGGCAAATCACCAGAAACGGGCGCTCCTGGCTTCAGCGGAGGCGGCGGGAGACCTCCGTCGCCCAGTACGTGAGGATCACGCTCGCGCCTGCCCGGCGGATCGCGGTGAGGGTTTCCGCGATCGCCTTCTCGCGGTCCACCCAGCCGTTCGCCGCCGCCGCCTCGACCATGGCGAACTCGCCGCTGACCTGGTACGCGGCCACCGGCACCCGGACCGTGTCGGCAACCCGCCTGATGACGTCGAGGTAGCTGAGCGCCGGCTTGACCATCACCATGTCGGCGCCCTCGGCGAGGTCGAGTTCGACCTCCCTGACCGCTTCCAGCGCGTTGGCCGGATCCTGCTGGTGGGTGGCCCGGTCACCGAACTTGGGCGCGCCCTCGGCGGCCTCGCGGAACGGGCCGTAGAACGCCGACGCGTACTTGGCCGAGTAGGCGCAGATCGGGGTGTTCTTGAAGCCCGCCTGGTCCAGTGCCTTCCTGATCGCCGCGACCTGCCCGTCCATCATGCCGCTTGGCGCGACCATGTGCGCGCCCGCCCGTGCCTGCGCCACGGCGACGCTCGCGTAGCGGTCCAGCGTGGCGTCGTTGTCCACGTCGCCACCGGCGGTGACGATGCCGCAGTGGCCGTGGTCGGTGTACTCGCACAGGCACAGGTCCGCGATGACGACCAGGTCGTCGCCGGCTTCTGCCCTGATGTCGGCGATCGCGACCTGCGAGATCCCCTCGGGGTCGTCGGCGGCGCTGCCGAGCCCGTCCTTCTCCGCCGGGACCCCGAACACGATGATGCCGCCCACGCCGGCCTCGGCGGCCTCGGCGGCGGCCTTGCGCAGGCTTTCCCTCGTGTGCTGCACGACGCCCGGCATCGACCTGATGGGCTGCGGCTCGCCGATGCCCTCCTTGATGAACACCGGCAGGACCAGTTCGGCGGGGCGCAGCGCGGTCTCGGCCACCATCGCGCGCAGCGCGCGCGTGCCGCGCAGCCGCCGCGGCCGGACCTGCGGGAAGCCGGCGGTCACGGCGAGCTCACCGCA
>JASHPP010000455.1 GCA_030038035.1 Trebonia sp. | reverse complement strand
CCCGGCCGCCGTCCCCTGCGCCGCCGGCCACCAGCGGTTTTCCCAGCCCTCGGCGTCCCAGATCGGCCGCAGCCGCGGCAGCACCTGCTCGGCGAACAGGGCGATGTTCTTCTCGGTCAGCTCGCGCGGCATCGAGCCGTTTTGCAGCATGACCAGCAGGTTGCCGATCCGGAACTCGCGTACGAAGGCCTCGATCTGGTCGGCGACCGTCGCGGGGCTGCCGACGATCGCGACCTGGGTGTCGACGAGCTCCTTGAAGGTCGCGGTCCGCATCCGGGCGAGCATCCCTTCCGGGCCCCCGCCGCGCACCATCGCCTCGATGCCCGCGGGCTCGATGTAGCCGGGCACGGCCATGGCGGTGCCAGGGATCGCGCCGGGACCGTTCCTGTAGTGGTCCTGCAGGTGCGCGGCGTACTCCTTCTCGGCCCGCTCGTCGGTCTCGGAGACGGCGACCACCTGCATGAAGCCGAGCCGGTACGGGTTGCGGTCGCGGCCCATTTCCTCGGCCATGTCCCAGTACCTGTCGAAGACCTGCCGTCCGACGAGCTTCGGCCCGTCCCAGCTCAGGTAGACGAAGGCGAAGTCATTGCGCAGGATCTCCCGCAGCGTCCCCGGCGTGCCGGTGCCCGGGATCCAGATCGGCGGATGCGGCTGCTGTATCGGCCGCGGCCAGACATTGACCAGGCCGTACTTCTCGAAGCGGCCGTTCCACGGGAACGGCCGCGGCTCCGACCACGCCTTCAGGATCAGCTCGCGGTGCTCGCGGGCGCGCTCGCGGGTCTCGATCGCGGGCAGGGCGGCGTTGAGGTTCGCGTCGTAGCTGAGCCCGACGGGGAAGCCGGCGATCAGCCGCCCGCCGCTCATGCAGTCGAGCAGGGCGTATTCCTCGGCGATCTTCAGCGGCTCGCGCGTCTTGCCGAGCGAGCGGCCGACGGCGATCGCCACGTCGAGCCCCTCGGTCTGCGCGGCGCAGGCCACGGCCGAGGCAAGCAGGGTCGGGTTGGGTGACATGTCGTAAGAGGACTGGCTGTGCTCGGTGACGACGATGCCGTCGAGCCCGGCCCGTGCCGCGGCCATGAGCTCGGCGTACGCGGAGTACAGCGATTCCTGCATCCGCTTCGGTTCCACGATCTCGTACGGGGGCAGCACCGCGGACCAATGCTGGTCCCCGAAGTCCTCAGGCAGGTAGCGGTACGGCACTTGCTGGGCCAGGCTGACCTTCATTGGTCGTCTCCTCCCGCGTCCGACGCCACTAGCGGATCACAGCCCGGTCACGTCTGCAACGATTGCGATCACGACGAACACGCCAGCGGCGACCGCCCCGGGCAGCCGGCCTGGACCTCCTTTTGCTGCGCCTTCGGCCTGCAGCGACGGCGGGTTAGCCGCCGATGGGTTCAGGCACGGTCACGCCGAGGGCGGCGGCCAGGTCGGTCAGCTCGCGCCAGGCCCTGGCGCCAAGCGGGATGCCGGCGGAGCGCCGCTCGGCCTCGCTGCGGCGGCCCCGCTCGCCAGGGATCAGGATCTCGGCCGTGCCGTCGGCGGGCGGCAGCGACTTGATCGCGTCGACCGTCTCGTCGACCGCGGCGGTGAACTCCGCGAGCGGCAGGAAGGCGGACACGTCGATGGCGAGGATGAACGCGTTCTGCCTGTGCCGCCTGCCGTCCTTGCCGCCAAAGTGGTACCCGGGCACGATCGGGTTCGCGGTCAGGCCGCTGGCCAGCAGCTCGAACACCAGGCTCATGCCCGAACCCTTCGGCCCGCCGACGGGGACCGGCACGGCGGCCAGCGCGGGGTCGGTCGTCGGGTCCCCGTCCCTGGTGAGGGCGGCGCCCGGCGGCAGCTCCTTCCCGGCCGCCTTGAGCTGGGCGATCCGGCCGAGCGCGATGACGGCGGTGGCCATGTCGAGCAGCACGAGCTCGTGCCGGCCGGCGGGCACCGCGACCGACAGCGGGCTGGTGGCGACCGCGGCGCCCCGCGCCCCGGCGTACGCCATGTTCGGCACGCCGGCGACCACGCCGACCGCCGCCATGCGCGCGCCCGCGACCCGGCTCGTGTAGTACCCGATGGCGCCGGTGTGCACGGTGCCCCGCACCGAGGCCCAGCCGATGCCGCACTCGCGGGCGGCCGCGACGGCCTCGTCGGCGGCGCTGTTCATCGCGACAGGGCCGGGCGCCGCGTGCGCGTCGACGATCGCGATCGCGGCGCGCGGGCGGGTCACGGTCGGCACCGCGTCCGCGACCGCCTCGCCCGCCTCGAACAGCTCGATGTACCGCGGCACGCGGGACACGCCGTGCGAGTCGATGCCCCGCAGGTTGGCCCAGACGAGCGCGTCGGCCACCGCGGCCGCGTCGGCCTCCCGGGTGCCGCGTGCGGCGAAGATCCCGGCGACCAGGGCGCGCAGGTCATCGGCCTTGACGCGGACCCTGGCCTGGGCAGCTTCGGTGGGCATGGGAGTAAGTCCCCTTCGTTCTGACTACTTGGACAGCGCGATGTTGACGACGGCACTGTTGCCGCCGCGGACCGTGGCTACGGCCTTGTCAAGCGCGGGCGCGAGCTCGCGCGCGGTGGCGGCCGTGAAGCCGGCCGCGCCGGCGGCGGCGGCCACCGCGGCGGCATCCGGCTGGGCGGACAGGTCGACGCCGAGCTGGAAGCCGGTGCGGGCCGCCACGCTGTCCGGGTACACGCGGCGGTGGTTGTGCCGCATGGACAGGTACTTGCCGTTGTTGAAGACGACCACAAGGACCGGCAGGCCGTAGGCGGCGGCGGCCATCAGGCCAGGCACGATCGGGTTGTACAGCCAGGAGCCGTCACCGACCGTGAACGCGACCAGCCGGTCGCCCAGCGCCAGCTTGGCGCCGAGCGCCACGCCAAGGCCCTGCCCGAGCCCGCCCTGGACGTACCGGTACCGGCCGGGAGTCCGCGCCATCAGGTGCCGCGCGATCAGCCGGCTGTGCGTGATCGTCTCGTCGATCACCACGGCGTCCGGGCCGAGCACCTCGCGCAGCGCGGCGGCCGCGGCGACCGGGTCGACGGGTCCGTCCGCGGCGGCGGCCTCGGCCTCGGCCCGCAGCCGGGATTCCTCGGCCGCGGCGTGCGCGCCGGCGAGGCGCTCCCTGCGGGCCGCCACGGCCGCGGTGTCCACCCCGAGCTCGGCGACCCGGGCCGTCAGCGCCCGCAGCGTCGCGGCCATGTCGCCGCCGACGTACCGGTCCGCGGTGAGCACCTGGTAGGCGATGTGCGGCCGGTGCGGCGTCTCGTCGATCACCAGCACCTGGCCGGTGCCCGGCTTGGCGGACGGGGGATACCACGGGGCCCGGCAGCCGAGCAGGACCACCAGGTCGGCGTCGGCGGCCAGCGGACCCAGCTCGCCGCCCGCGTGCAGCGGGCTCGTCCGCGGGAAGTTCGCGCAGAGGGCCGACTGCGGCTCGACCACGGGGATCGCCAGCAGCTCGGCGAGCTCGCCGAGGGCGGCGAACGCGCCGGGGTCCCGGCCCGCCGTCTCGGTCGCGAGCACGGGATTGCGGGCGGCGGCCAGCAGCCGGGCCGCGGCGTCGACGTCCCCTGGGACGGCCACCGTCTGCCCGGGGGGCGGCGCGGGCTTGTCCGCGGCCGCGGGCTGCCACGGCGCCAGCAGCACCTCGACCGGCGTGTTCACGTACACCGGGCCGGCCGGCGGCTGGGCCGCGAGCTCGCCGGCCCGCTTGACCATCCCGTACACGACGCTGACGTCGGCCGCGGCGCATGCCCACTTGACGAACGGCGCGGCCACGCCCTGCGGGCCGCCGACGACCGACAGGTTCCGGTACCACTGGGATCCCGGGTCCGGGCCGGCCGCGTCGCCGTACCCGGCGGACTCACCGGAGCAGACGACGAGGGGCGCCCCGGTGAGCAGGGCGCCGTGGATCGCGTTCGCGCCCTGCAGCAGCCCCGCGGCCGCGTGCAAGAGCACGACCTGCGCGCGTCCGGTCACCGCGGCATAGCCGGTGGCCATGCCGACCGCGGTCGTCTCGTGGGCGAGGTCGATGTACGTCGGGCTTGCGATGCCCGCCTGCGCGCGACGGGCGTACGCCTCCCACACAGGCGCCCACTCCGACCCGGAGGACGAGAAGATGCAGTCCGCTCCCAGGTCGATGGCCGCCCTGACGAGCGCCTCGCCGCCGTCGGTCATGCGCGCACCGGGATGGGCCAGCTGAGGCACTCGCAGATCCCGCGTCCCATGATCCACTCCAGTTCCTCCTGGGTGAGCGGGAAGTGCTTGGTGAACTGCTCGATCGTCTCCCGGTAGGTGAGCCCGTGGCCCATCAGCCGGGTCAGGTCGGTCCCCCAGAAGCACCGGTGCGGCCCCATCTTGTCCACCATCTCGCGCACGTACTTGGCGATGTTCAGGTTGGGGAACGGCTGCGTCGAGTACCCGGGGACGGCCGAGATCTTCACGTAGATGTTCGGGTGCGCGTACAGGTCGGCGGTCTCGCTCACCCAGTAGCCGATCGCGTCGTCGACGCACCGGGCCATGATGCCCATGTGGTCGATGATGATCCGCAGGCCCGGGTGGCGGTCGGCGATCTGGCCGAGTTCGGCCTTCCAGATGGGCGCGTGCACCATCGTCGGGATGCCAAGCTCCTCGGCGAGCGGCCAGTACCAGTCGTTGGTGCCGTCGATCATCCAGTTCCTGTCGACCGGCCGGTGGAAGGTGAGCCGGGTTCCCAGGATGTGCGGGTGCTGCGCGAAATCGTGCAGCATGGCGGCGCCTTCGGCCGGCTTGTTCTGCGGAATCCGCGCCATGATGCCGAACCGCCCTGGGTTCGCCTCGCACGCCTCGAGCGCGTAGTCCACCCGGTCGCCTTCCCAGGACGGCGGGATGATCAGCGCGCGGTCGACGCCCGCCTCGTCCATCAGCGCCAGGCACTCCTGGTAGGTGAACGCCTCCTCGCGGTGCCCGTTGAGCCGCATGCGCTCGCGGGCACCGGGCACCCAGGGGCGGTCCGGAGTCTCCTCGCGCCAAATGTGAACCTGTGAATCGACAATGAACACGGACAAGCTACCTTTCTGTGCCGAGCGGCGGGGCTACCACGCGAACCTCACGGCCGTCGTCTTGATGCGGGTGTAGAAGCGCAGCCCCGGGCTGCCCTGCTCCTTGAACGGGGATCCGGAGTCGCGGAACCCGCCGAACGGGTGATGCACGTCCCAGCCGGACGTGGGCAGGTTGACCGAGACCTGGCCCGCCTCGGCCCGGTCGGTGAACTCGCAGGCCGCCCGCAGGCTGGTCGTGAAGAGCGCCGCGGACAGGCCGTAGCCGGAGTCGTTGGCCAGCCCGACCGCCTCGTCGAAGCCGTCGGCCGGGGTGACCGCGAGCACGGGGCCGAACACCTCATCCCGCCACAGCGACAGTCCCGGGCCGACGGTCACGATCGTCGGCTCGACGTAGCAGCCGTACTTGAGCGCTTCGGCGGCCGGCTTGCCGCCGCCGGCGACGATGCCCGCGCCCTCGGCCCTGGCCCGGTCGATGTGCGCCAGGACCTCGTCCCTGTGCGCGGCCATGGCGAGCGGGCCCATCGTGGTCGCCGGGTCGAGCCCGGGCCCGAGCACGTAGCCGCCGGCGCGCTGCCGCAGCATGTCGAGCAGGGCCGGCGCGGCGGGGGATTCGACGATCAGCCGGCTGGTCGCGGTGCACCGCTGCCCGGCCTGGGCGAACGTCGCCGCGGCCACGGTGTCCGCGGCCAGTTCCAGGTCCGCGTCCGCGAGGACGACCGAGGCGTTCTTGCCGCCCATCTCGGCCTGCAGCCGTACGTTGCGGGTGGCGAGAGCGCCGCGCAGCATGGTCCCGACCTCGGTCGAGCCGGTGAACGTCACCGCGTCGAGTTCCTCGTGGCCGAGCAGCACCGGCGAGATCTCCCTGTTGTATCCGGTGACCACGCCGAGCACGCCCGCGGGCAGGCCCGCCGCTGCCAGCCGCTGCGCCAGCCACTGGGCGATCCCCGGCGTCTGCGAGGCCGGCTTGAGCAGCGCCGCGTTTCCCGCGATGAGCGCCGGGGCCAGCTTGCGGGCCGGGGTCAGCAGGGGATCGTTCCACGGCGTGATCGCGAGCACCACGCCGACCGGCTCGACGCGGGCGCTCGCCTGGCTTCCCGGCCTGGCGTCGGCGAGGATCTCGCCCCAGGGCTGGCGGGCGAACGAGGCGTAGTAGTCGAAGAAGTCCGCGGTCTTGGCGACCTCGGTCCTGGCCTCGGCGAGCGTCTTGCCGTTCTCCCTGACCAGCGTGACGGCCCCGTCATCGGCGTTTTCCCTGACCAGGATCGCGCAGCGGGACAGCACGGCGGCCCGGTCGAGCGGGCCGGCCGCGCGCCAGGTCCGGAAGCCGGCGCGGGCTCGCTCGTAGGCCGCGGCGACCTCGGCGGCGGTCATCGCCGGGACCTCGCCGACCACCGAGCGCTGGTCGGCGGGATCACGGACCTGGACGGTGGGCGTCATCACGCGGCTTGCCTTCCTGCTCTGCCGCCAGTAGCGGCGCTGGACCATCCTAGGAAGCGGGGAAGCCGGGATCAGCTATGCGAAGCGCAACCTTAGATGTACGTCGAGACGGTTCCGTGCGCCCGCCGGATCCGACCAGACTCTGTCCATCGAGTTCGTTGTGATCGCGCAGTACAAGGCGCGGGCCGGGGAGGTGGACCGGGTTGCCGCGGCGCTGCGGAACATGCTCGAGCCAACCCGGGCAGAACCGGGGAACCTCGAATACCGGGTGCTGCGGGATCCCGACCAGCCCGGCGTTTTCGTTCTTCTCGAACGCTACGCGGACGAGGCCGCTTTCGAGGCTCACCTGGCGAGTCCGCACTTCACCACCTATCTGCGCGGACAGGTGCTGCCCTTCCTCGACGAGCGGACGCGGCTGGACCTCGTGCCGTTTTGGTAGTGAACGGCGCGGCCGGTCACCGGCTCTCGGCGAGCGCGGCGAGGGTGGCGCGGGCGGCGCGGGCCTCGTCGGCGGAGTTCGCCTGGCTGCTGGCCGCCGCGGCCGGCTTCACGGCCTGCGCGGGGTCGTGGTCCATCGGCGGCGGGAACGGCCGCCGATGGTGGTAGACGATCTCGATCATCGTGTGGTCGGGGTCGTGGACGTAGCAGAACATCGAGTTGTTCTCCGGCCGGGTGATGGGGCGGGTGTGCCGGATGCCGAGGTCGCGCAGGTGGGCGAGGAACTGCTCCCAGTCCTCGACCTCGACGGCGAAGTGGTAGGGGGCCATCCGGTCCATCTCCTCGACCGGGGTGAAGTGCAGGTCGAAGTTGCCCCTGGTCATGAGGACGACCTTGGCGTTGCTCTTTGGCTTGATGTACTTCATCCCGAACACCTTGGAATACCACTCGATGGTCCGCTCCGGGTCGGTGGTCGGGAAGTTGACGTGATGAATGTACGCGGGCCGCTCGCTCACGGCATGGCCTCCTTGGCGCTGGCTTCTGCCTGGGATCATAGGTGTCCCGGCTGGTCGCCGGCCGGTCCGGGGTGCAACCTTAGCTTTCGCGAGGATCGCCGCCGCGTTCAGTAGCATCGTCGCAGTTCCCGGGAAGGCGGGTGACCATGAGCATTGCCATCGCCGATGGAATCGGGGTCTACTACGAAATCCACGGAGCCGGTCCCGCCGTCGTGCTCGCGCACGGTTCAGGTGGCCATCACGCGATCTGGTGGCAACAGGTTCCGTATTTCCGCGACAGGTACTCGGTGATTACCTTTGACTTTCCCGGCTTCGGTAATTCGGATTCCGATCGCGACGAGTACGACACACGCGAATTTCCGTCCTGCATTCGCGCCGTCCTCGACGCGGCAGGGGTCGAGCGGGCCGTCCTCGTCGGCCAGTCGCTCGGCGCCGCGCCCTCGCTGGCCTTGGCGGTGACCTGCCCGGAACGGGTAGCCGGCGTCGTGCTCGCCCATTCGGTCGGCGGCATCGGGCACGACGAGCTGACGCCCATGGTGCTGGCCGACCGCGCTGAGGCGGAGAAACTCCCGGTCGTCGACCGGCTGATGAGCAAGCGAGTGCAGGAGTCGGCACCGGACAAGGTCTTCCTCTTCCAGCAAATGGGGACCTTCAACGCCGCCCGGCTGCCCAATCTGCGCAACGTATGGACTCGCTCGGTGACGGTCGAGCAGGTCAAGGGCGCGATCGGGGCCGGGGTCCAGGTCTGGTTCCTCGCCGGGGAGGACGATGCTGTCGTGCGGCCCGCGACGTATAAGCGCCTGGCGGAGCTTCTTCCCGAGGCGAGGTTCGAGGCGGTGGCTGGCGCACCCCACTCGATGTACTGGGAGCAGCCGGCCACCTTCAACGCCGCCCTCGATCGCATCCTGCAGGCGATCTACCACAGCTGAGTCCCGGGAGGCGGGCATGGCATATTCCTACAAGTTTCACGGGGACCACGTCGGCGGTCTGCTGCGGCCGCCGGCGCTGCTCGACGCGCAACGGCAGGCCGCGGCCGGGACGATCGGTTCCGCGGAACTGCGGCACGCGCAGAACGAGGCGATCGCGGCCGCCGTGAAGACGCAGAAGGAAGCGGGCCTTGACCTCTTCACCGACGGGGAGTTCCGGCGGCGCGACTTCTGGTCCTGCGTCGTCGACGCCTTCGACGGCTTCACGCCCGGGCAGACTCCGGCGGTCACCGGCCGGCTGCGGCAGCTGCGGCGGATGACCGAGGGCGACGCCGCCTTCCTGCGGACGGTGACCAGAGGCCATCTCAAGGTGACGCTCGTCGCGCCGGGCTTCGTCGCGGAGCGCTGCTGGCGGGACGGCGTGACCGATCTCGCCTACCGCTCGCGCGAGGAACTCGGCGCGCAGCTCGCGGCGTGGACAAGGGCGGAGATCGAGGCCCTCTTCGCCGAGGGCGTCATGTACGTGCAGCTCGACAACCCCGGCTACACGGGGTTCCTGAACTCCGGCGCGCACGCCGCCGGAAACGGCCGCGAGAGAGCCGGCGCGTTCGAGCGGATGCTCGCGGCCGACACGGCGGCCGTGGCAGGCGTCAAGCGGCCGGACGGGGCATCGGTGGGCATCCACCTGTGCGGGGGAGACGACCCGGGCCGCTGGCTCACCGGCGGCGGCGACGCCGCGGTCGCCGAACGTCTGCTCGGCTCGCTCCCCGTCGACCGCTTCCTGGTGGAATACGACGACTGGCGCGCGGGCAGCTTCGCGCCGCTGCGCTACGTGCCGCAGGGGAAGGTCGTCGTCCTCGGCATGGTGGGCCCCCAGACGCAGCAGGGCGATGTCGACGAGCTGGTGGCGCGGATCGACGAGGCCGCCGCGCTGATCGACATCGACGACCTCGCGGTGAGCCCGCGCTGCGGCTTCGCCGCCCCGTCGATGGGCGGTCCGCGGCTTACCGAGCGCGAGCAGTTCAAGAAGCTGCGGATCGTCGCCGACGCGGCGATCATCGGCTGGGGACCCGAGGGGTAGCCCCGGGGGTACGGGTTTACGGCGCGCGGCCGCTACCGTTCGGCGATCGCCTCGGGGAACGTGTGCAGCCGCTCTCCCGGGCCGTCCGGGCCGATCAGGTAGTTGTCGCAGACCCAGGAGAACATCCCGTTGAACACGTACTTCGGGTGACAGGCGAAGTTCATGTTCTCGCTGATCGTCATCGTCTCGTCGAAGCGGATGAACGGGCGCTCGACGAGGTCATAGCCCTGGGCGTGGCAGTGAATGCGCCGCTCAGGCGGTCGGCCGTGCGAGCGCATGAACTCGTTGTACGCAGCGAAGATGTCCGCGGCGCGGTTACCGGGCTTGAGCAGCCCGAGCGTGTACCGCCGCGCCGCCAGCGTCATCTCGAACTCCTCCTTGACCTGCTGCGGAACGGGCCCGAGCGTGCACGTCCGGCCGATCTCCGTGTACATGCCGCCCGGGCCGTCGACCTCGACGAGCAGCGCGAACACGTCTTTGCGCTGGAGCACCCGGTTCTGCTGGTGCCGCGGCTTGGTCGGGGCCGGCGTGCCGAACGGCGCCGCGCCGGCCAGGTAGATCCCGGCCTCGCTGCCGAGTTCCTGCGCACGCCGCCGCGCGACCGCCGCGATGTCGCTCTCCTTCTTCCCCGGCTCAACGGCCGCGAGCGCCGCCTCCATCACCTCGTCCTGGAGCGCGGCGGTGGCGCGGATTAGCTCCTGCTCCTCCGGGGACTTGATGGTCTTGATCTGGTCGACGAGGTCCGATGACTCGACGAGGCGCGCGTCCGGCAGCCCGCGCCTGACGCGCTCGCCGAACGCGAACGACATCTGGTACGTGCCGATCAGCCCGACCGTGCCGCGCGCGAACGGCTTGAGCGCCTCAAGGGCGAACTCGGCGTCGTACTCGCGCGTGTAGGGCGCGGAAGGGAAGCTGGCGGTGGACACCAGGCGCCCGACGCCGCGCCACACGCCGTCGGTCCCGCCGTCAAGGTCGCGGATCTCGCCGAGGACTCCGTGCGCGATCACGGTCATGGCCGACTCGCGCGGGAAGATGACCGTCGTCGGGTAATAGCCGGCCGGCATGTCGGTGAGCCACCGGACGTATCCGCCGGCCGACTCGGAGTTGTTCTGCACGAGGAGCACGTCAATGCCCTCCCCGGCCATCGCCTCGCGCACGGCCGCCCAGCGCCGCTGGAGTTCCGCGGTCGAGACCGGCGTGTTGAGCCGCTCGGAGATCGGGGTCGCCGGATGTGCGGAGAGCAGGTCAGCGGGGTGGGTGGTCATGACTGGGATTCCCTCTCTGGTCGGTGACTTGCGCCCGGGGCATGCCTCATGAGACGACGTTGACGATCTCGTCGCGGCGGCCCTCGATGAACGCGCGCAGGTTCGGCTCGAGCACCGCCATTGTCTGCTCCGCGTACAGGTCGTGGTGCCCGCCGGCGTGCGGCGTCACGATCACGTTCGCCAGCTGCCACAGCGGGCTGTCCGCAGGCAGCGGCTCGACGGCGAACACGTCGAGGCCCGCTCCCGCGATCGTGCCTGCCCGCAGAGCCTCGATCAGGGCGTCTTCGTCCACGACGGGGCCGCGCCCGAGGTTGACCAGGTACGCCGTCGGCTTCATCGCAACGCCTTGCAGACCCCGGCCAGGTGAGTGCCGACCGCCCCCATGCCGACGATGCCGACGGTCCTGGACTGCAGGATGCGCTGCGGCACGCGCTCCCAGCTGCCCGCCGCCTGGTTGCGGAGCATCGCCGGCATGCCGCGCGCGAGGGCGAGCATGTGCAGCAGCGCCATCTCCGACATCTGCGGCCCGTGGATGCCCGCGACCGTGGTGACGAGCACGTCGTCCCGCGCGGCCCCGGCCAGCGCCGCCTTGACGTGCTCGTGGCCGCTGATCAGGCATTGCACCCAGGCCAGCCGCGGCATCTGGGCGGCGACGCCGGCCGTGAAGTGCAGGCCGGGCAGCGCAACCCCCATGGTCGCCAGGACCTGGGCCCGGGCCAGCTGCGGGCCCGCGTCGGGAAACGACCGGGCCGCGGCGATCTCCACGCCGGGGAACGCGCCGCGCAGTGACGCGGCGTACCACTCGCAGCGCCAGTCGACGACCAGCACCTGCAGCTTCGCCACGTCAGTCACCTCGGGTGCCGCGGGCGCCGCCGGCCGGCCCCCCGGAGCGGAACGTCGCGGCCACGATCTCCTCCTGGTCGAACGCCCCGGTGAGTTCCTCCGTCACCCGTCCGTCCCGCAGGATCAGCACCCGGTCGCACATCGCGGCGAGGTCCCCCACGTCCGTGGTGGACACCAGGATCCCGCAGCCGCGCTCCGCCTCGGCGCGCAGGACGCTGATGATGTCCCGCCGCGCGCCGACGTCGACCCCCTGGGTCGGCTCGTGCAGCAGGAGCAGCCGCGGCCCGCCCGCCAGCCACTTGGCGAGCAGCACCTTCTGCTGGTTGCCGCCGCTGAAGGTCGACATCAGCGCCCTGGGGTTCGCGGGCGTGATGCCGAGCTGCCTGATCATGTCGTCGGCCTCGCGCTCCTGCCACGACCAGCCGATCGACCACGGCGCGCCGTTCTCGCCGACCCGCGGCAGGGTCATGTTGTGGAGCATGCTCATCTCCAGGGCAAGCCCCTCCTCGTCGCGCTTTTCCGGGACGAGGAAGACGCCCGCGGCGATCAGGCGCCCGATCGAGACGCGCCGCCCGCGGCCGAGGCTGATCGGCTGGCCGCCGACGCTGATCTCGCCGCTGCGTGCCGGGAGCGCGCCGCCGACGAGGTAGGGGACCTCCTCGAACCCGCCGCCCGCCAGCCCCGTGATGCCCACGATCTCCCCGTGCCCGATGCTGACGGTCAGGTCCCTGACGACCTTGCCTGACAGCCGCCTGATCTCGGCCACGCAGGCAGCGGCCGCCGGACGCTGGCGCGGCGTGTGGGCGCCCTGCTCGTAGCCGAGCAGCAGGCGCGCCAGGCCCGCCTCGTCGAGTTCGGCGGCGGGCACGCCCGCCGCCACCACGCGCCCGTCGCGCAGCACGGTGATGCGGTCGCAGACCTCGAGCACCTCTTCGATGCGATGGCTGACGAGGACCGCGGCGGCGCCCTCGTCGATGACGGCGCGCAGCAGCTCGTAGAAGTGCTGCAGCGTGCGGCGTGTCAGCGCGCGCGTCGCCTCGTCGAGCAGGATCACCCCCTGGCCGGGTTCGTAGTCCTGCAGTGCCCGCGCGATGCCCACCGTGGCGCGGTGTTCCGCCGACAGCTCGCGGACCGGGCGGCGCAGGTCGATCGTCTGCCCCAGCCGCTCGAAGACCGCCGCCGCCTGCTGGCGCTCGTATGACCAGCGGATGCGGCGGGTCCACCGCGCGGCGCCCAGCCGGCCCATCCGCATGTTCTCAAGGACGCTGAACTCCGGGATCAGGCCAAGGCTCTGGTGCACGACCGCGATCCCGTGCCGCTGGAGCTCGGACACGCGCAGCGGCAGCCGCACCTCGCGCCCGTCCACCTCGAGCCGCGCGCCGGGATCCGGCGCGTGGTAGCCGCTCAGGATCTTCATCAGCGTCGACTTGCCCGAGCCGTTCTGCCCGACGAGCCCGTGCAGCTCTCCCGGCCGCAGGTCGAGGCCGACGTCGGTCAGCGCCCGCGTCGCCCGGAACGTCTTCGATACCCCGGTCGCGCGGAGCCGGAGCGCCGCCGCAGGCGGCGCTCCGGCTCCGTCCCGCAGATGCGAGTGCGGGAGGCTCGCAAAGCTCATCGCACGCTCACTTGACGCCCCACAGGGTCTCGAACTGCTGCTGGTAGCTGGTCGAGCCGAACCAGGCACCCGAGGCGAGGGCGGCGTTGGTGAGCTGGATGCTGCCGATGTTCGCCGACGTGAACAGCCGGATCGGGATCGAGTAAGTCACCGCCGCCTCGCCCAGTGCCATCCGCATCGCCTCGTCGGCGTCGATCCACCCGTTGTACACCTGGTTGTCGGCGACCTCCGCCTTCACCGTCGAGCTCGACGAGGCCACGTCCTGCAGGCCGGACAGCGCCGCGGCGCTCGCCGCCATCTGGACGCGGGACGTCGCGGACGCCTGCTGGATTCCCTGGATGACGTACGAGACGTACTGGTCGTACTGCGGGGATATGTAGTCGATGTCCGGGTTCTTGAGCAGGGCCGCGCTGATCATCGACGGAAGGTCCTGCTCGTTGGAGGAGGAGAACTTCAGCAGCGTCGTCTTGCAGCCGGGGCAGTACTGCGTGATCTCGGGCAGCGCGTACTGCGCGGTCGCCGCCGCAGACGTCGGCGAGTCGGTCGCCTCGAGCTCGAGAACGTCGGCCTTGCCGTCCGAGTTCGCGATGATCCAGTCCTGGGCGATCTGGTACTGCTGGTTGTTGCCCGAGATGTAGGCGATGTTCGGCCCGGTCGGCCGGCCCGCGGTCACGTTCTGGTCCGTCACGACCACCCCGATCCCCTTGGCGCTGGCCGCCTTGAGCGCGCTCGCGGTCAGCTGGAACGGGATCGCGTCCGTCACGATCGCGGCGGCGCCCGCGCCTGTCGCCTGGTTGACGCAGGAGACGAACTGCGACGGGTTGAAGTTGCCGCTGCACACGTTGAGTTTGACGCCGACGGTCGCCAGGGCGGTCTTCATCGCCGCGGCGGTGATCGCGAACGCCGGCACGTCGGAGCTGATCGGGATGTAGTAGATCGTCTTGCCGCGCAGCTTGGACAGGTCCGTGATCGGCGTCGTGGGCACGGGCGCGGAAGGCTCCGCCATGGCGGCAGCGATCTGCTGCTCGGCGTACGCCACCCCCGCCGGGGTGGTGCTCGTCGGGGTCGCGCTCGTCGTCGGCGTGGTCGTCGTCGGCGTGGTCGCTGTGCTGACCGAGGACGACGAACTCGACGAGCACGCCGCCGCCGCCAGCGTCGTCGCGGCGAGCATCGCGACGGCCGTCATGGTCCTGACCGCGGCTCTCGATGCCGGCCGCGTGCCTGATATTTCGTTATAGCGCTGCACGACCCCTCCTCCTATTTTTACCTTCGTAGGCTTTTCTCGGGATTGATAACTCAGAATTGACCGCATGTGACCGCCCATTGCGATCGCCAGGGCGCCGGCCCTGCGGGTGGCCGCTTAGATAAGTCGTCGATGCAGGAGCGTGGCGACCGTTACCGCGACGACGAGCGTCGCGCCATAGAACACATCGGACACCCAGCCGGCCACGCCGAGTAGCTCAAGGCCCAGGATTCCTGTGGCAAGAAAGTAGATCGCCACGAAGGT
>JASHPP010000454.1 GCA_030038035.1 Trebonia sp. | reverse complement strand
TCGATCAGGCTCGAGTCGACCTGCCTGACGAGCTCGCCCAGCCACTCGATGAGGTCGGTGAGCTCCTCGGTCTTCGCCTCGTCGGGCACGGTCTGCCGCAGCGCCTTGTAGGCGTCGGCCAGGTAGCGCAGCACTAGGCCCTCGGACCGTGACAGGCCGTAGAAGTGCACGAACTCGGTGAACGTCATCGCCCGCTCGAACATGTCGCGGACGACGGCCTTGGGCGACACCTCGTAGTCGCCCACCCAGGGGTGGCCGCGGCGGTAGATGTCGTAGGCGGTCTCGAGCAGGTCCTGCAGCGGCCTGGGGTAGCTGACGTCGTCCAGGAGCTCCAGGCGGGTCTCGTAGTCGACGCCTTCGGCCTTCATCGCCGCGACCGCCTCGCCGCGGGCGCGGAACTGCTGCGCGGACAGCACCTGGCGCGGGTCGTCCAGGGTGGACTCGATGACCGACAGCACGTCGAGCGGATAGCTGTCGGAGCCGGCGTCGAGCAGTTCGATCGCGGCAAGCGCGAACGGGGACAGCGGCTGGTTGAGCGCGAAGTCGTACTGCAGGTCGACCGTGAGCCGGACGTACCTGCCCATCTCGTCCGGCTCGTCGAGGCGCTCGACGACGCCGCCGGCCAGCAGCGCCCGGTAGATCTCGATTGCGCGGTGGATGTGCCCGCGCTGCCGCCCGCGGTCCTCGTGGTTGTCGGTGAGCAGGTGCTTCATGGCCGCATAGGCGTTGCCCGGCCGGGCGATGACGTTCAGCACCATCGCGTGGGTCACGGTGAAGCTCGACGTGAGCGGCTCAGGTTCGGCGGCGACGAGCCGCTCGAACGTCGGCTTCCCCCAGGAGACGAAGCCCTCGGGCGGCTTCTTCTTCACGACCTTGCGGCGCGCCCTTGGGTCGTCGCCGGCCTTGGCCAGGGCGCGCTCGTTCTCCACCACGTGCTCGGGTGCCTGCACGACGACGCGCCCGGCGGTGTCGAACCCGGCACGGCCCGCGCGCCCGGCGATCTGGTGGAACTCGCGGGCGTGCAGCAGCCGGGTCCGCTTGCCGTCGAACTTCGACAGCGCGGTGAACACGACCGTGCGGATCGGCACGTTGATCCCGACGCCGAGCGTGTCGGTGCCGCAGATGACCTTGAGCAGGCCGGCCTGGGCCAGCGTCTCGACGAGCCTTCTGTATTTGGGCAGCATGCCGGCGTGGTGCACCCCGATGCCGTGCCGCACCAGCCGGGACAGGGTCTTCCCGAACCCGGCGGCGAACCGGAAGTCCCCGATGACCTCGGCGATCGCGTCCTTTTCCTGCCGGGTGCACACGTTCGTGCTCATCAGCGCCTGCGCCTGTTCCAGTGCCTGCGCCTGCGTGAAGTAGACGACGTACACCGGTGCCTGGCTGGTCGTGAGCAGTTCCTCGAGCGTCTCGCGCAGCGGCTGGACGAGGTAGGAGAAGATCAGCGGCACCGGCCGTATCGCGTTCTTGATGACGGCGGTCTGCCGTCCGGTGCGCCGGGTCAGGTCGTCCCTGAAGCGCGTGACGTCGCCGAGGGTCGCCGACATCAGGACGAACTGCGCCCTCGGCAGTTCGATCAGCGGCACCTGCCACGCCCAGCCCCGGTCCGGGTCGGCGTAGAAGTGGAACTCGTCCATCACGACCTGCCCGACGTCGGCGTCCGCGCCGTCGCGCAGGGCGATGCTGGCCAGGACTTCGGCGGTGCAGCAGATGATCGGCGCCCTGGGGTTGACACTCGCGTCGCCCGTCATCATGCCGACGTTTTTCGCTCCGAAGGCGTCGCAGAGCGCGAAGAACTTCTCCGACACCAGCGCCTTGATCGGCGCGGTGTAATAGCTGCGCTGGCCGGCCGCGAGCGCGGCGAAGTGCGCCCCGGTCGCGACCAGGCTCTTGCCGGACCCGGTGGGCGTGGACAAGATCACGTTCGCGCCGGTCACGACCTCGATGAGCGCCTCTTCCTGGTGCGGGTACAGGTCGAGCCCCTGCGCCTTCGCCCACCCGGCGAACGCGTTGAAGACGGCATCGGGATCGGCCGGGCCGACAGCAGCGGGCCCGGCCTCCGGCGTCCCGGGCCCCAGCGCCCCCGCCCCACCAGGCGACGCTTCCACCCCTGCAGTCACTTGTGTGCCAACAGCCACGGCAGGCGTTCGCGCGGGCAGCAGTTCGGTAAGCGTCATGGCCGTTCCATGGTGCCCTGTCCAGCCGACTGCCTGAGCCATCGGGCATAGACAGGAACCCGGCTTGGCGGTGGGGTCCACAACGCCAGCCCTATTGGCGCCGGGGGCCCCACCGCCAAACAAAAGCGGTCGCGGCGCGTACAAAGCCGCACAGGAGGGGCAGCAGTGACAACAGGCCGCCGACCGGCACGGCAATCGTCGTTATCGGGGATAGAAAACCACCATAAAAGGTGGTTTTCTATCCCCGATCATCCGTCACGGGCTTCAGGGGCTCGCTGCCGTGCGACCGGCTCGACCCGCAGACGCCTCTCACTCCGCCTCGCCACTCACTTTGACGACTGCCTGATCACGGCACCCACCAATGCAGCGCCAGTCCCTGAGCCCGCAGCAAGGTTTCGCGGCATCCCGCCCCGGTCAGCATCAGGACGTGACGGACGATGGCGCGCGAGATGTCCCCGAGACAGGGGAGGAGGTCGGTGCGCCGGGCACGACAGCGGTGCCAGCCCCCGGACCGGTGCGAGCCAAGGCGGACGCGGCCGCCAACGCCAACGCCGGCGCGGCGACGGGCCTTGACGCGGCCGCGGTCGCCGTCCGTGTCGAGGAAGGCCTGGTCAACAAGGCGCCGCCGGAACCGGGCCGGTCAGTCTCCCAGATCCTGCGCGCCAACGTCTTCACCAGGTTCAACGCGCTTCTCGGCACGCTGTTCGTGGTCGTGGTCGTGGTCGGCCCGCCGCAGGACGCGCTGTTCGGCCTGGTGCTCGTGGCGAACACCGGCGCCGGCGTCTTCCAGGAGCTGCGGGCGAAACGAGCGCTGGACCGGCTCGCGATCCTCACCGCGCCGCGGGCGCGCGTGCTGCGCGACGGCCAGCTCGCGCACATCGCCACGGGCGGGCTCGTCCAGGACGACGTGCTCGACCTGCGCATCGGCGACCAGGTGGCGGTCGACGCGGCCGTGCTCGCGGCCGACGGCCTGGAGATCGACGAGGCGCTGCTGACCGGCGAGGCCGAGCCGGTCGCCAAACAGCCGGGCGACACCGTGCTGTCCGGCAGCTTCGTGGTCGCGGGCAGCGGCCTGGCCCGCGCCACGGCCGTCGGCGGACAGGCGTACGCGGCCCGGCTGCAGGCGCAGGCGCGCCGGTTCAGCCTGGTCCGCTCGGAGCTGCAGCAGGGCACCAACCAGATCTTGCGCGGCCTGACCTGGGTGATGATCCCGGCCGGCGCGCTGCTGCTGTTCAGCGAGTTCTTCCGCAGCCACGACACGTTCCAGGACGCGGTGCGCGGCAGCGCGGCCGGCCTGGTGGCGATGGTGCCAGAAGGACTTGTGCTTCTCACGTCGCTGGCGTTCGCGATGGGGGCCATCCGGCTGGCGCGGCGGCGGGTGCTGGTGCAGGAGCTCGCGGCGATCGAGGGCCTGGCCCGCGTCGACGTGCTCTGCGTGGACAAAACCGGCACGCTGACTCGCCCCGGCATGCGGCTGATCCACACCGAGGTCCTCGGTGGCTGGCCGGACGCGCGGATCGCCGAGGTGGTGGCCGCGCTCGCCGCCGACGATGAGGCTCCGAACGGAACCGTGGCGGCTCTGGCGGCCCACTATCCTGACCCGCCGGGCTGGACGGTGACGGCGCGGGTTCCGTTCAGTTCGGCGCGCAAGTGGAGCGGCCTGACGTTCGCGGGCGAGGGAACCTGGCTGCTCGGGGCGCCGGCCGTCGTGGGCGCCGGCCTGCCGGCCGAGGCCGCCGCCGCGGTCGCCAGGCACGAGGAGGCCGGCCGCCGGGTGCTGCTGCTCGCCGGCTCCGCCGGCTCCGCCAGCTCCGCCAGCTCGCTGGACGGTGAGGTCCGCGGCGGGCCAGTCTCCCCGCCGGACGCGCGGCCCGCCGCGCTGCTCGTGCTCGCCGAGGAACTTCGCGACGAGACGGTGGCGACGGTGCGGTACCTGCTCGACCAGGGCGTCACGATCCGTGTGCTGTCCGGCGACGCGCCGCGCGCGGTCGCCGCGATCGCGCGGCGCGCCGGCATCCCGGCCGAAGACGAGCCGTGCGACGCCTCCGCGCTGACCGACGACGAGGTGGCCGCCCGGATCGGCTCGGTGAGCGTGTTCGGCCGGGTGCGCCCGGGACAGAAGCTGGCCGCGGTGCGCGCGCTGCGCCAGGCCGGCCACGTGGTGGCGATGATCGGCGACGGGGTCAACGACGTCCAGGCGCTCAAGGAGGCGGACCTGGGCATCGCGATGGGCTCGGGCAGCGGGGCCAGCCGGTCGGTCGCGCGCGTGGTGCTGCTCGACGGCACGTTCGCCGCGGTGCCGCAGATACTCGCCGAAGGGCGCCGGGTCATCGCCAACATCGAGCGGGTCGCCAGGCTGTTCGTCACCAAGAGCGCGTACGCGGCGCTGATCGCGATCGCGGTCGGCGTGGCCGGGGCCAGCTACCCGTTCTTCCCCAGGCACCTGACGATCATCAGCACGCTCACGATCGGCGTGCCGGGGTTCGTCCTCGCGCTTGCCCCTGGCGCGCCGCGCGCCCGGCCGGGATTCGTCAGGCGGGTGCTGAATTTCGCCATCCCGGCCGGGGTGGCCGTCGCGTTCGCGGTGCTGGCAGCCGACCTGATCGCGCACGCGACGCCTGGCGTCAGCCAGCAGCAGGAACGCACCGCGGCCCTGCTGGCGGCCGTCGCCATGGGCCTGTGGATCCTCGTCCTCGTCGCGCTGCCGCCGCCGGCCGCCGATGCCGCAGGCTCCGGGCGGGACGGCCAGTCGCTGGCGGCGCGGGCCGGCCTGGTCCTTGCGATGGTCGCCTGCCTGGTCGTGCTGTTCGCGGTTCCCGTCGCCAGGACCACCTTCGGGCTGCAGCTGCCTCCGCCTGGCGTGCTTGCCGCCGAGGCGGGCGTCGTGCTCGTGGCGATCGCCGCCCTGTCCATCTGGCGCGTCCGCCCGCCCTAAGGTCCGCGGCCGGGTGCGGCCGCGGACACTCCGGGGCAGGTGCGCCGCCAAGGCGCGGCCGCGAGTTCCGGGGGGTCGTCCCCCCGGGCTAGACAGCGGTCAGGGCGCCGACCCGCCGCAGCACCTCGCCGGGGCCGAGCGCGGCGACGACCTCGGCCAGGTCCGGGCTGCGCCGGCTCCCGGTGACCAGCACCCGGATGACCGCCGACGCGTCGGCGATCGAGCCGGGGTAGGCGGCGGGGTCCTTCTTGTACTCCCGCTGGCTGGCCGCGAAGCCCAGCCGGACGGCAAGCTCGCGGACCTGGTCGAACCACCGCGCCCGCCAGTCCGCGCCGGATTCCGGGGCGGGCGGCAGGTAGCCGGCGGCGAAGCCGGCGGCCATCGCCCGCACCAGGCCGGCGGCCAGGCCGCAGAACCTCGGGTCGGCCGGATCGGTGACCAGCTCGAAGATCTCCGCGAAGAAAAAGCCGTACACCGCGCGGAAGTCGGCCCACTTGCGCAGGTCCTTGCGCGGGTTCGCGGCGCCCTCACGCTCGATGGCCAGCGCCCGCAGCGCCAGGTCGCGGTCGGCGCGCAGCACCGACGCCAGGGCCGGGTCGTAGCCGTCCGCCCACGGCAGGACCCGGTCCAGGATCTGCGCGCCTGGCAGCGCGGCGACGAAGTCCGCGCTGACGTCGTCCAGCTTGACCATGTCGAGCAGCGGCCCGGCGGTGCCGCATTCGGACAGCCGGATCGGGGCGGCCAGCGCCTCGGGCAGCGGCAGCTCGGCGAGCCGGCCGTTGGCCAGGCCGCGCAGGTAGTACAGCACCGCCTGCGTGGGGAACCCGAGCTCGATGTAGTACGCGACGTTCATCTCGGGGTCCTTGCGCTTGGACAGCTTGCGGCGGCTGCCGCCGTCCTGCTTCATCAGCGACGCGACGTGCGCGTAGCGCACCCGCGGGAAGCCGAGCGCGTCGAAAAGCTGGTTGTGCAGCGGCACGGAAGACAGCCATTCCTCGCCGCGGATCACCAGGGTCACCCGCATCAGGTGGTCGTCGACGGCGTGCGCGAAGTGGTAGGTGGGCAGCCGCAGCTCGGAGTCGCTGCTTTTCAAGACGATCGCGTCGTTGCGGTTGTCGTCCTGGGTGATCTCGCCGCGGATCTCGTCGGTGAAGCTGACCCGGTGGCCGCCGATCCCAGGCGAGCGGAACCGGACCACGTACGGGTCGCCCGCGGCGAGCCGCTGCGCCACCTGCTCGGCCGGGGCGTCGCGCCAGATGGCCCACTGGCCGTAGTAGCCGGGCAGCGCGCCCACGGCTTTCTGCCGCTGGCTGATCGCGGCCAGCTCCTCCTTGGTGGCGAAGCAAGGGTACGCCTTGCCCTGGCGAAGCAGGTCCCTGACGTAGGTGAGGTAGATCTGCGCCCGTTCGGACTGGGTGTACGGACCGTAGCCGCCCTTCTGGTCGTCTTCGTCCGGCGTGATGCCGAAGTGCGCGAGCCCCGTCTCGAACTGGCTCGCCGAGCTCTCTTCGAACCGGGCCTGGTCGGTGTCCTCGATGCGGACCAGGTAGACGCCGCCGGAGTGGCGGGCGATGTCCAGGTCGAGCATCGCCGTGTAAACGGAGCCGATGTGCAGGAAGCCGGTCGGGCTGGGAGCGAACCGGGTGACTTCGGCGCCCGCGGGCAGGCCGCGCGGCGGATAGCGGCTTTCCCAGTGCGACGGCTCGGGCAGGCCGGTCGGGAACAGCGAGTCGATCAGGTCCTGGCTCAGCATGACTACTCAGCCTACCGGCGGCAGCCGGGCGGGCCGGCGGGCTACCGGCCGCGGTGCCGCAGGGGGCGGAACCGGCTCCGGCGGGCCGGCGGGGGCTGCGGGAACTCCTGGTAGTCGGCGAACCGCGCGGTGACCGCGGTCGGCAGCCATGACCGGGGCGGCGGCCCCGTGGCCTCGGCCAGCCGGGCCGCCAGCC
>JASHPP010000453.1 GCA_030038035.1 Trebonia sp. | reverse complement strand
AGCGGCTGGCGCTCCCGGCGGCCGCGCTGCAGCCACCTTTCCAGCCGGTGCGTCGCCCGCGTCGCCACGCTGCCAGGCAGGAGCCTGCCGAGCGCGTCACTGCCCCGCATGCCGAGCGAGAGCGTGCGGTGCGCCAGCGTCCGCTCGGGGTGCGCGGTCACGTTCTCGCGCGGGATCTCGGTGAGGATCCCGGCCTGGACCCCGAGGAACGCGCAGATCTGGTCGAGTGTGGCGGCTGGTGAGTCAACGAGCAGCCGGTACCGCAGCACGAGGACCTGGTCGCGCGGGAACAGCGAAAACGCGTAGTCGAGTTGGCTGCCGTACTTGCCGAGCCCGGTGTAGTGCCAGAACGACGCCCACCCGGCAGCGATCCTGCGCTCCTCCTCGGCGCAGGCCCGGACGAAGTCGCCGACCGGCTCCAGGCCGGCCGACCACAGGTGCGTCCAGTTGGAGTGCGCCCGCTCAACCGGGTCCCTGACGACCACGATCAGCCTGGCGGCGGGGATGAGCGCCTGGATGCGGCCCATCGCCGCCCGGTCATACAGGTAGAGCGGGGTCGACTCGCCGCGCAGCGTGCCCGGCGGGGCCGCGTCAAACAGCGCCTCATACCGGTCCCGCTGCCAGATGTGCTCCCGGTAGGTCAGCGCGTCCCCTGGACCGCCTCTGGCCGGCGGCGGGCCGTCGGTCAGGAAGAACTTTGGTTCCTTGACCGGCGACATATACAGCCCGGGATGACGGGACAGCGCCGCGTGCAGCGCGGTCGTCCCCGCCTTGGGAACGCCGACCACCAGGAAGTCAGGAAGTGCCACGTGTCCCCTCGCCCCGCAGGCCAGGCTCGTTTACTACTTTTCCGGCGATATTAATTGGAATAACTGTTACGGTCAACCGAATGCGACCGCAGGCCATTTGCTGTCTCTACCCACGCGACGGCGGATAACCCGTGCGGGCCTGGCGCGCCAGGGGTGAACCCGGTCAGCCTGTCTCGGCGGCGAACTGGGCCAGCTGGATGAGCTGGAGCAGCGCGTCGCACCAGCGGTCGTCGGCGGGCCTGGCGTCGAACCGGCCCAGGCATTCGTTCGCCGCGTCGAGCACGGCGGTGAAGATCGCGTCGTCGGCCGCGAACTGCGCGGCGTCCAGCCCCTTGCCGTCGGACGCCGCGCGGCCGAGCGCCGCGCGGTGCCTGTCGAGGATGTCGGCCGCTCTCCTGGCCATCGCCAGCCCCAGCGTCTGCGCCAGCGCCAGGCACTGCAGGCGCGTCGCGCCGCCCCACTCCCCCATGTCCAGTCCCCTTCGCTGCGTGCGCTCCGGCGGTCCGCGCGGGACCGCGCCCTGACACCATAATGCCGGACGGTAGCGACATTCATACGAAGAGTAAGGTAATGGCCGGTGCTCACGGCGCCGGCCGCGCTTGCCGGCCGCAGTCAGTGCGGCCGGTTCTGGTTGGTCCAGTAGGGGGTGCCGAACAGCTCATAGGAGAACAGGCCGTCCGGCGCCGACCACGTCTGGCCGGGCGGCAGCTGCGTGTACCTGAGTTCTTCCGCAAGCGGCATCCCGTCGCCGGGGCCGATGACCAGGACCTGCTGGACGGAGCACGAGGAGAACGTGGGCGTCGGGGCCCAGGTCCGGCCCTTCAGCTGGACCTCGAAGCCGCAGTCCGAGTACTTCTGCGTGTAAGCGACCGCGACGCCCTGCTCACCGGCGATGTCGGTGACCGCGCCCAGGCTCTGCACGCCTGGCATGCTGGCAAGCACCTGGTAGAGCGCGGACCGCACTGCCGGGGTGACCGGCATCTCCAGGACCGCGGGGACCGTCTGGAACAGGAATGACGTCGCGTCGCCGCCGCCGAAGGCAGGCGACCATCCGGCCAGCAGCAGCTGCTTCAGCCGGGCCGGATCGGCAGGCAGCGCCTGCAGCTCAGCCAGCGTCAGCGACTGGTCACCCACCAGGAACTGCTGCGCGCCGTACAGGGCGTTCATCGGGGTCAGCGGCCCGGCGGCGACGCTGAGCGGGTGGAGCCACCCGCTGGCCATCCCGGTCGGACTGGCCAGCTCCCCGTCCTGTCCGACGTTCCACGTCGTCGGGGACCCGTCCGCGCGCCACGCGGCCTGATCGGCGGGCGAGGCCAGCTGCACGTACAGCGCCTGCGACAGCTGCGGGCTGCCGGCCTTCGGCGACCGGGCCGCCCAGTACTGGCTGTCGACCACCTCCAGAACCACGTAGTGATTTCCCGGGGGCCCCACCCGCAGGAAGTTGCCGACGATCCCCGACGTCACGTAGTAGCGCTCCGGGGCGGGCTGCGCCTGCTTCGCCACCGTCCTGGCCGCGGTCAGCAGGATCTGCCGGGCCGGACCGGCTGACGCGGGTATCGCGGCGCCCGGCGGCAACTGGAACACCGCGAGCCCGCCCGCCTGCTTCGGCCGCGCGGGGCCGGACGCCGGGCGCGGCGACCCGCCGGCCGTCGGCGGACGGCTCGCGGGCCCAGGGACCACCACGGTCGTGATGATCGTCGCCCCGACAGCGGCGGCCGCCACCGCGGGGATGCCCGCCCGCACGAGCAGCCGCGGGACCCGTCTGGCAGACGGCCTGCCGCGGGACCCCCGCGCCAGCCGCGCCTTCGCGGCGCTTGCCACGTCCGGGTCCGGCGGCGGCTGCTCGCTGAAGAGCTCCCGTACCAGTTGCAGCTCATCCATCGCTGCGCTCCTCCCGTTCGATCACCCGCGCGACGCCGGGCAGCCCGCGCAGTTTCCTGCGGACCCGGTTCAGCCGGGAGCCGACCGTGCCGTAGGGAATGCCGAGCGCCGCGGCGACATCGGCGTGGCTGAGCCCGCCGAGCGCGACGAGCAGCAGCACCTCCCGGTCGCCGCGGGGAAGCTCCCCGAGCGCCCCGGCGAGCTCGCGGCGGATGGCCCCGGCGTCGACGCGCTCCGCGACACGGTCCGCGTGGCCATCTGCCGGCCCGTCCAGGCCAGCCCGCTCCAGCGCCCGGTACGCCCGGACCTCCTGGCGGTGATAGGCGCTCACGTGGTTGGTCACGATCCCGTAGAGCCACGCCCGCACCGTGCCGCGGCTGGCGTCGAAACGCCGCCGCAGGCGGAACGCGGTCAGGAACGTCTCGGCGGCGATGTCGTCCGCGGCGTCAGTGCCGAGCCGTCTGGCAACGTACCCGTGGATCTCGCTGAAGTACCGGTCGAAGACCACGCCGAAGCGGTCCGGGTCGGTCAGGGATCGGGCGACGTCGTTCGCATCGTCGGTGTCGGTGCGAGGTGAC
The DNA here is from genome assembly GCA_030038035.1 of Trebonia sp. Next base: position 2,736 of record JASHPP010000453.1, on the reverse strand, counting down.
ACCGCGGTCACGTGCGCTCGTCCGTCATGTCGCCGCCTTGGTGCGTGTAGGCTCCATTCCTACTTGTCGCGAGCGCCTGATCGCTTTCACGCGGCGCCCGGGCACGGGGACGGCATGGGCCACGGTATGGCGCCGGCCGGGTAGCGCGGTGGCCCGGCTAGGGCTTGCGGGCCACGCCGGCCCACAGCTGCGCCGGGTTGGCGGCGGTTCCCCTGGAGTCGGGACGCCACTGCGGAGCGCGGACGAGGCCGGGCTCCACAAGCTCGAGGCCGTCGAAGAAGGCGAGCACCTGCTCCCTGGGGCGGAACGTGAGCTGGCGCGGCATCATCTCGTTCAGCCGGGACACCATCTCGTCCGCGTACTGCGGGTGGAAGTCGCTGGTCGGGTGGGTGATGGCCAGGTAGCTGCCTGCGGGGACCGCGTCCATGAGCTCCCTGACCAGGGCCCACGGGTCGTCGGAGTCCGGCACGCAGTGCAGCAGGAGGATCATCATGACGGCGATCGGCTCGGCGAAGTCGAGCGTGGCCGCGGCCGCGCCGAGAAGCCTGGCGGTGTCCCTGACGTCCGCCTCCAGGTAGTCGATGGGCCCGCTTCCCCCGGTGAGCAGGGCGCGGGCGTGCACGAGCACGATCGGGTCGTTGTCCACGTAGACGACGCGGGACCCGGGTGCCGCCTGCTGCGCGACCTCGTGGGTGTTGGCGGCCGTGGGTATCCCCGTGCCGATGTCCAGGAACTGCCTGATGCCGCACTCGGCCGCGAGGTACCTGACGGCGCGGACGAGGAACGCGCGGTTTCCAAGCACGCCCTGCAGCAGCGCGGGGTTGGCGGCGGCGGCACGCGCGCCCGCCTCGCGGTCCACGGCGAAGTTGTCCTTGCCGCCCAGCAGGAAGTCGTAGACCCGGGCGATGTGCGGAACCGACGTGTCGATCCGGCGCAGCAGTTCTGCCTCCGCCGCCACGACACCGAGGGGGTCATCTGCCACGTGCGCTGCTCCAGTGAAGGCACGTCGGAATTCTCATCAGAGCATAATCCCATAATCAGCAGGCGATTCGCGCGACCGTCACCTTCCCGGGCGGCACGCCGACCAGATGGCGTCGCTGCCCGGCAGCTTCACGCGCTCGCCGCGGCCGAGGGACCTGGCCAGCTCGGCCTCCGCGGACTCGATGCGCAGCCACTCGTCGTAGGAGACGGGCTGGACGCCGCGCTCGGCGAGGACCCCGGCGAGCGGGGAGTGAGCGTCATCGCCGTCGCCGGCGGGCGCGAGGTCAGGGAACCGGAGCAGCCCCGGGCGCGGCAGGGCCGCGGTGTCCCCCTCCCCAGGCCCGCCCGCGAGGTCGGCGAGCAGCGCGCGCACCGTCTCCGCCGCGTCCGACTTGTTCGTCCCGATCACGCCCGTGGGACCGCGCTTCAGCCAGCCCGCGACGTACTCCCCTGGCAGCGGCAGGCCGGCGGCGTCAAGGACGCGGCCGCTGGCGTTCGGCACGACGTGGGAGCGGTCGTCGAACGGCACGCCGGGCAGCGGCACGCTCTGGTAGCCCACCGAGCGCAGCACCAGCTGCGCCTCGAGGGTCTCGAGCTCCCCCGTGCCCTCGAACACCCCGTCGCTGGTCAGATGGGTGCGCTCGAGACAGACGCCACGGACCGTTCCGGATGATGATGGAAGAATTTCTACGGGGCGCAACCAGAAGCGGACCCGCAGCCTGCGTCCGGGCCCAGCCGTCGCGGACATCCATTCGCGCATCGCGACCAGGTTGCCGCGCACGCGGCGGTCGGACTCGGCCAGCTCGGCGGACTCGCCTGAGGAGTCGAATCCGGTCAGGTCGAGCTCCGCCGGGTCCACCGATACCGTGACGCCGGGGAGTTCGCCGAGTTCGCGGAGTTCCTTCGTGGTGAATTTGGCGTACGCGGGGCCGCGGCGGCCGATCATGTGCACCTCGCGCACCTTGCTCGCCCGCAGCGCCGCCAGCACCGGCTCGGGCACGTCGGTCTCCGCCAGCTCCTCGACGTCGCGGGCCAGGATGCGGGCCACGTCCACGGCCACGTTGCCGACGCCGATCACCGCCACCGATTCGGCGTCGACGGTGAACGCCTCCGGGTCCAGGTCCGGGTGCCCGCAGTACCAGTTGACGAAATCGGTGGCCGCGTAGCTGCCGGGCAGGTCCTCCCCTGGGATGGCGAGCCGGCGGTCGCGCATCGCCCCCGTGGCGTACACCACGGCGTCGTAGGAGCTGGTCAGCTCCTCGCGGGTGACGTCGGCGCCGAACCGCACCCCGCCAAGGAACCGCACGTCCGGGCTCTCGAGGACCCGGCGCAGGTAGTTCGCGACCGACTTGATCGACTTGTGGTCCGGGGCCACCCCGTAGCGGACAAGCCCGTACGGCGTGGGCAGCCGGTCGAGCACGTCCACGTGCACCCGGACCGGCGCCGGCAGCGCGGCTGCCTGCTTGACCAGCGCCTCGGCGGTATAAAGCCCGGCCGGCCCTGAGCCGACCACGGCCACTCGCAGCATCCTCATCCCCGGTCATTCCTGCCGTCGGCGCGCACTTCGCGCCCTTCGTGGAGAACGCTACTCGGAAAGGCGCTCTTCCGCCGACGTCGTGGGTGCTTCGCTGCCCGCGGCGGCTCCATGCGGCGCCCCGTGCGGCGCCTCGGGAGGTGCCGGGGTGCGCCGCGCGACCGCCTCGGTGAGCTGGCGCGCGAGGCGCTGCGGGCTCAGCCCGGCCGCCTCGAGAACCT